>NZ_JBEXPR010000002.1:377051-408058 GCF_040612135.1 Streptomyces sp. NPDC006458
GTTGCGAGGGCTGATGGCGTAGTGGGTCCGCGGCGGCAGTCGGCGCTTCCGTGCCGTGCCTGCGGGCTCGACGGTGTCGACGAGCCAGGCGGGGCGGCCGCCGCGTTCGGCAGTGCCCTCGGTAGTTGCGAGGGCTGATGGCGTAGTGGGTCCGCGGCGGCAGTCGGCGCTTCCGTGCCGTGCCTGCGGGCTCGACGGTGTCGACGAGCCAGGCGGGGCGACCACCGGCTCACGCCGCCGAAGGCCCGCGGCGGCAGCCGACGCCCCCGTGCCATGCCCACGGCGGCGCCGAGGCGAGAGCCCACCGTGTCCACCCTCACGTCCACATCCCGGACCATCGCTCAAACCGGTTCGCATACCCACCCCCCTCCTCCCATACGCTTGTCCCGTGACCCCCGTCGAGCTCTCTCACACCGTCCTGCACGCGGTTCGCCGTGCGGTGGACACGGGTGAGCTCCGCGTCGCCGTGCCCGAGCGGGTGGTCGTGGGGCCGCCGGGCGCGGGGGGATGCGGGGACTACGCCACCAACGTGGCGTTGCAGCTCGCCCGGTCGGCGGGGCGGCCGCCGCTGCAGGTCGCCCAGGTGCTGCTGCCCCATCTCCGGCAGGCCGAGGGCGTCACCGACGTCGTCATCACCGGGCCCGGGTTCCTCAACATCAGCCTCGACGCGCGGGCCGACGCCGAGCTCGTACGGAAGATCCTGCGCGAGGGCCTCCGGTACGGGCACTGCGACGCCCTCGCCGGACAGGTCCTCACGCTGAGGGTGCCGTACGAGGTACGGGCCGAGGTCGTCGCCGACGCCGTCGCCCGGATCGTCGCCTCGCAAGGCGGCCGGGTCGAGATCAGCCACGGCGAGCGCAGCCGGAACGGCCGTGACGCGGCCCGCGCCGACCAGCCCGTCGCCCGGATCGTCGCCTCGCAGGGCGGCCGGGTCGAGATCAGCCACGGCGAGCACAGCCGGAACGGCCGTGACGCGGCCCGCCCCGACCACCCCGTCGTCGATCTGCGCCCCGTTCCCGCGCCCGAGGACCCCTCCGCGCTCGGGCCCGACGCCGCCCGCTGGGCGCTGCTGCATCCCGCCCCGCACGACCGGCCCCGGATCAGTGCCGACCTTCTGGTGCAGGGCGAGAGCAACCCGCTGTTCCGCGTCCGGTACGCCCACGCCCGCACCAGGGCGCTCAGCCGCAACGCCGCCGATCTCGGTTTCGGCGCCGAGCCCGGCCCCCTGGAGAACAAGGACTGCGGCCGGCTCGACGCGCTCCTCGCCGACCACCCCCGCATCCTCGCCGCCTCCGCCGCCCACCGCGCGCCGGACCGGCTCGCCCGGCATCTCGTCACCGTCGCCGATGCCGTTCTCGTCCTGCTGCCCGGCGTGCTGCCCCGCGGTGAGGAGAAACCCTCGGCCGCCCACCGTGCCCGGCTCGCCCTCGCCGAAGCCGCCGGGACGGTGCTGGCCGGTGGCCTGTCCCTGCTCGGCATCGACGCACCCGAACACCTCTGAAAGAGACAGCCAACGATGAGCCGTTCCGCCCACCCCGCCGGGCCCCGTCACGCAGACGTCCTTCCCGAGGGCCACTACAGCGGCCCGCCGACCGACCTCAACGCCCTCGACGCCAAGGTGTGGGCGCAGACCGTCAGCCGGACCGAGGACGGCGTCGTCTCCGTCGGCGGTATCGACGTCAAGGCGCTCGCCGAGGAGTTCGGCACCCCCGCCTACATCCTCGACGAGACCGACTTTCGCGCCCGTGCGCGTGCCTGGCGCTCCGCCTTCGGGCCGGACGCCGACGTCTTCTACGCGGGCAAGGCGTTCCTGTCCCGGGCGGTCGTGCGCTGGCTGCACGAGGAGGGGCTCAACCTGGACGTCTGCTCCGGCGGCGAGCTGGCCACCGCGCTGTCGGCCGGAATGCCCGCGGACCGCATCGCCTTCCACGGCAACAACAAGTCGCCCGCCGAGATCCGCCGCGCCATCGAGGCCGGGGTCGGACGGATCGTGCTCGACTCCTTCCAGGAGATCGTGCGGGTCGCGCACATCGCGCAGGAACTGGGCAAGCGGCAGCGGGTGCAGATCCGTATCACCGTCGGTGTCGAGGCCCACACGCACGAGTTCATCGCCACCGCGCACGAGGACCAGAAGTTCGGCATCCCGCTCGCCGGGGGCCAGGCCGCCGAGGCGGTGCGCCGGGCGCTCACGCTCGACGGGCTGGAGCTGATCGGCATCCACTCGCACATCGGGTCGCAGATCTTCGACCTGTCGGGCTTCGAGGTCGCCGCGCACCGCGTGGTCGGGCTGCTGAAGGACATCCGCGACGAGCACGGCGTCGAGCTGCCCGAGATCGACCTCGGCGGCGGCCTCGGCATCGCGTACACCAGCGACGACGACCCGCGCGAGCCGCACGAGATCGCCAAGACGCTGACCGACATCGTCACCCGCGAGTGCGAGGCGGCCAGGCTGCGCACACCGCGGATCTCCGTGGAGCCGGGCCGCGCCATCGTCGGGCCCACCGCGTTCACCCTCTACGAGGTCGGCACGGTCAAGCCGCTCGACGGGCTGCGCACCTATGTCTCCGTCGACGGCGGCATGTCCGACAACATCCGCACGGCGCTGTACGACGCCGAGTACACCGTGACCCTCGTGTCCCGGACCTCCGACGCCGAGCCCATGCTCTCCCGGGTCGTCGGCAAGCACTGCGAGAGCGGTGACATCGTCGTGCGCGACGCGTTCCTGCCGGCCGACCTGGCACCCGGTGACCTGATCGCCGTCCCCGCGACGGGCGCGTACTGCCGGTCGATGGCCAGCAACTACAACCACCTGCTCAAGCCGCCGGTCGTCGCGGTCAAGGACGGCGAGGCGCGGGTCATCGTGCGGCGCGAGACCGAGGAGGACCTGCTGCGGCTCGACGTGGGGTGAGGCGCCCGCGAGACTCATGGGGCCGACAAGGACGGCGGTGGAAGATCTCCTGTCTTCCACCCTCCCGCAAATGAAATAGATGTCTCACGATCCGGACCAGGGGCAGAAAGTCCGGTCCGGTGAGTGAGACTGGACCAACCTGAACGGTATGAGGAAACGAGGTCGGATGATGCGTACGCGTCCGCTGAAGGTGGCGCTGCTGGGCTGTGGAGTGGTCGGCTCAGAGGTGGCGCGCATCATGACGACGCACGCCGCCGACCTCGCCGCCCGCATCGGGGCACCCGTCGAACTCGCGGGCGTGGCGGTACGGCGCCCCGACAGGGTCCGTGAGGGCATCCCGCGGGAGCTGATCACCACCGACGCCACCGCGCTCGTCAAACGCGGCGACATCGACGTGGCCGTCGAGGTCATCGGCGGCATCGAGCCCGCCCGCACCCTGATCACCACCGCCTTCGAGCACGGCGCGTCCGTCGTCTCCGCCAACAAGGCGCTGCTCGCCCAGGACGGCGCCGCCCTGCACGCCGCGGCCGAGGAGCACGGCAAGGACCTCTACTACGAGGCCGCCGTCGCCGGTGCCATCCCGCTGATCCGGCCGCTGCGCGAGTCCCTCGCCGGCGACAAGGTCAACCGGGTGCTGGGCATCGTCAACGGCACCACCAACTTCATCCTCGACAAGATGGACTCCACGGGCGCCGGCTACCAGGAAGCCCTCGACGAGGCCACCGCCCTCGGTTACGCGGAGGCCGACCCGACCGCCGACGTGGAGGGCTTCGACGCCGCCGCCAAGGCCGCCATCCTGGCCGGTATCGCCTTCCACACGCGCGTGCGTCTCGACGACGTCTACCGCGAGGGCATGACCGAGGTCACCGCGGCCGACTTCGCCTCCGCCAGGGCGATGGGCTGCACCATCAAGCTGCTGGCCATCTGCGAGCGGGCCGCGGACGGCCGGTCCGTCACCGCGCGCGTGCACCCCGCGATGATTCCGCTGACCCACCCGCTCGCCTCGGTGCGCGGCGCCTACAACGCCGTGTTCGTCGAGTCCGACGCCTCCGGCCAGCTCATGTTCTACGGCCCCGGCGCGGGCGGCTCGCCCACCGCCTCCGCCGTGCTCGGCGACCTCGTCGCCGTGTGCCGCAACCGGCTCAGCGGGGCGACGGGGCCCGGCGAGTCGGCCTACGCCGCCCTGCCCGTGTCGCCCATGGGTGAGGTCGTCACGCGCTACCACATCAGCTTGGACGTCGCCGACAAACCGGGCGTCCTCGCGCAGGTCGCGACCGTGTTCGCCGAACACGGCGTGTCGATCGACACGGTGCGCCAGCAGGGACGGCAAGACGGCGTCGGCGAGGCCTCCCTCGTCGTCGTCACCCACCGCGCGTCCGACGCCGCCCTCACCGGGACCGTCGCGGCGCTGCGCAAGCTCGACACCGTGCGCGGTGTCGCCAGCATCATGCGGGTTGAAGGAGAGTAACCAGCAATGACCCACCAGTGGCGCGGCATCATCGAGGAGTACCGGGACAGGCTGCCGGTGTCCGACACCACGCCGGTCGTGACGCTCCGTGAGGGCGGCACGCCTCTCGTCCCCGCGCAGGTGCTCTCCGAGCGCACGGGCTGCGAGGTCCACCTCAAGGTGGAGGGCGCCAACCCGACCGGCTCCTTCAAGGACCGCGGTATGACCATGGCCATCTCCAGGGCCAAGGAGGAGGGCGCGAAGGCGGTCATCTGCGCGTCCACCGGAAACACCTCGGCGAGCGCCGCCGCGTACGCGGTGCGCGCCGGCATGGTCTCGGCCGTTCTCGTCCCGCAGGGCAAGATCGCGCTCGGCAAGATGGGCCAGGCGCTGGTCCACGGCGCGAAGATCCTCCAGGTCGACGGCAACTTCGACGACTGTCTCACCCTCGCCCGCGAGCTCAGCGAGAACTACCCCGTGGCGCTGGTGAATTCGGTCAACCCGGTGCGTATCGAGGGCCAGAAGACCGCCGCCTTCGAGATCGTGGACATGCTGGGCGACGCGCCCGACATCCACGTCCTGCCGGTCGGCAACGCGGGCAACATCACCGCGTACTGGAAGGGGTACACGGAGTACGCCCGCGACGGCATCGCCGCCGGGACCCCCCGCATGTGGGGCTTCCAGGCCTCCGGCAGTGCCCCGATCGTGCGCGGCGAGGTGGTCAAGGACCCGTCGACCATCGCCACCGCCATCCGCATCGGCAACCCGGCCTCGTGGAGCTACGCGCTGGCCGCGCGGGACGAGTCGGGCGGCCTCATCGACGAGGTGACGGACCGTGAGATCCTGCGCGCCTACCGGCTGTTGGCCGCGCAGGAGGGCGTCTTCGTCGAGCCCGCCTCCGCCGCCTCCGTCGCCGGTCTGCTGAAGGCGGCCGAGCAGGGTCTGGTCGACCCGGGCCAGCGCATCGTCTGCACGGTCACCGGCAACGGCCTGAAGGACCCCGACTGGGCCGTCGCGGGCGCCCCGCAGCCGGTCACCGTCCCGGTCGACGCGTCCACCGCGGCCGAGCGCCTCGGTCTGGCCTGATCTCCGCACACCGCACGGGGTATTCCCCATAAGGGGTGCACAGGGGGCTTGCGACACGCATCGTGCGCCTCCTGTGCGCCCTATGTCGCCACAGAACCTTCCTTCGATAGGCTGTAGCGAACCCGCCTGCCGCATATGCCTGTGCGTGGCGTGCGGCGCCGCGCCTCAGCCGCAGCCCGTGGGGTTCCGTCGGTACGTCATCGAATGTCTTCGACCGTCACGCAGCTCAATTCGACAGTCACGCAGCTCAAGGAGAGTCATCGCGAGATGGCCGGTCCCGCCTTCCGCGCCGCCCCCGTCCGGGTGCGCGTCCCCGCCACCAGCGCCAACCTCGGCCCGGGTTTCGACGCCCTCGGACTCTCGCTGGGGCTCTACGACGACGTCGTCGTCCGGGTGGCCGACTCCGGGCTGCACATCGACATCGCGGGCGAGGGCGGCGAAACGCTCCCCCGCGACGAGAAGCACCTCCTCGTACGGTCCATGCGCACGGCCTTCGACGTGCTCGGCGGACAGCCGCGCGGTCTGGAGATCGTCTGCGCCAACCGCATCCCGCACGGCCGCGGCCTCGGCTCCTCCTCCGCCGCCATCTGCGCGGGCATCGTGGCCGCCCGCGCCGTGACCATAGGCGGCGAGTCCAAGCTCGACGACGCCGCGCTGCTGGAGCTCGCCACCGAGATCGAGGGCCACCCCGACAATGTGGCGCCATGTCTGATCGGCGGCTTCACCATCGCCTGGATGGAGGCCGGCGCGGCCCGTGCCATCAGGCTGGAGCCCGCCGATTCCATCGTTCCGGTGGTTTTCGTGCCCGGTAAGCCGGTGCTCACGGAAACCGCCCGCGGCCTGCTGCCGCGCACCGTCCCGCACGTCGACGCCGCCGCCAACGCGGGCCGCGCCGCCCTGCTCGTCGAGGCACTCACCCGGCGCCCCGAACTGCTGCTGCCGGCCACCGAGGACCGTCTCCACCAGGAGTACCGCGCGCCCGCCATGCCGGAGAGCGCCGCGCTGGTGGAGCGGCTGCGGGCCGACGGTGTGCCCGCCGTCATCTCCGGCGCCGGACCCACCGTGATGGCCCTGGCCGACGCGGCGACGGCCGACAAGGTCGAGGCGCTGGCAGGTCCCGAATGGGCCGCGAACCGCCTGGGCCTGGACCTTCAGGGCGCCGGCGTGCTGCCGCTCGCCTCGGCCGGCGGGGAGTAGGGCACGCGATTGCCGGATTTGGAGAGGGGGAATGTTTGTTGGATCCGGTAGTGTTAATCTCAAGTCTGCACCCGACCCCACCATGGCGAGGTGCCTCGTGTCCCCGTCCGGGACAGACATTCTTCCGGGAGCCCCCCAAGCCGCACTGTGTTCCGTACGTCATACGCGGGCAGTACGCCGTATGCGGACACTGAGCGGTCCGACGGTGGGCGTACCCCCTCTGGGGGAGCTCCGGAATCGGTGCAACCACGCCACGTGACACTGGATGCCACGGCTCGGGGGAGCGCCATCACCAGATATCTCGTCCGCCCTTCCGGCGGATTACCGCCCCGGCACGGTCCACACAGCAAGGACCGCAGCCGGACAGCACAACCGGTCGCCGAGCCAGACAGGCCGACGTCCGCTCCAGGGAAGGACCCTTCGTGAGCGACACCACCGATCTGATGGGCGCACGTGTCGAGGAGACCGCTGCCGCGCCCGCCACGGACGCCTCCGCGCCTGCCACCGGTGCCGGCTCCCGGCGGCGCCGCGGTACGGGCCTTGAGGGCATGGTGCTGGCCGAGCTCCAGCAGGTCGCCTCCGGCCTGGGCATCAGGGGCACCGCGCGGATGCGCAAGAGCCAGCTGATCGAGGTCATCAAGGAGGCGCAGGCCGCCGGAGGCAGTGCCCCGGCCGCCAAGAGCGACGCGCCGGCCGAGACCAAGCCCAAGCGCCGCGCCACGTCCCGCACCCGTACGGGCGACGACGCCGCCGAGAAGAAGGCGGACGCCAAGGCCGAGGCCGCGGCCGAGAAGGCCGTGGCCCAGCAGCAGATCGAGATCCCCGGCCAGCCCGCCGGCGGCACCGCCCGCGCGGGCGACGCCGAGCGTGGCGGAGACGACGCGCCCACCGAGCGCCGCCGTCGTCGGGCCACCGCCGAGGCCGGCAGCCCCGAGACCGTCACCGCCGAGGCCAAGGCCGAGGCCAAGACCGAGGCGCCCGCCGCGCCGGGCGACGCCAAGGGCGACGCCAAGGGCGACGCCGACGGTGGCGACGGCCGCCGCCGCGACCGCCGTGAGCGCGGCCGTGACCGCGACCGCCGCGGCAAGGGCGACGACCAGCAGGGCCAGGGCGGCCCGCAGCGCGGCCAGCAGCAGGGTCAGCAGCAGAGCGGCGGCCGTCAGGACCGCAACACCGGCCCGCAGGACGACGACGACTTCGACGGCGGACGGCGTGGCCGTCGCGGCCGCTACCGCGACCGCCGTGGCCGTCGCGGCCGCGACGAGATGGGCAGCGAGCCGCAGGTCGCCGACGACGACGTCCTGATCCCGGTCGCGGGCATCCTGGACATCCTCGACAACTACGCGTTCATCCGTACCTCGGGCTACCTGCCGGGCCCGAACGACGTGTACGTCTCCCTGGCCCAGGTCCGCAAGAACGGCCTGCGCAAGGGTGACCACGTCACCGGCGCGGTCCGTCAGCCCAAGGAGGGCGAGCGCCGCGAGAAGTTCAACGCGCTGGTCCGCCTGGACTCCGTCAACGGCATGGCGCCCGAACACGGCCGCGGCCGCCCGGAGTTCAACAAGCTGACCCCGCTCTACCCGCAGGACCGCCTCCGCCTGGAGACGGACCCGGGCGTGCTCACCACCCGCATCATCGACATGGTGTCGCCGATCGGTAAGGGTCAGCGCGGTCTGATCGTGGCCCCGCCGAAGACCGGCAAGACCATGATCATGCAGGCGATCGCCAACGCGATCACCCACAACAACCCCGAGTGCCACTTGATGGTCGTCCTGGTCGACGAGCGTCCGGAAGAGGTCACCGACATGCAGCGGTCGGTCAAGGGCGAGGTCATCTCCTCGACCTTCGACCGTCCGGCCGAGGACCACACCACGGTCGCCGAGCTCGCCATCGAGCGCGCCAAGCGTCTGGTGGAGCTGGGCCACGACGTCGTCGTGCTGCTCGACTCGATCACCCGACTGGGCCGTGCGTACAACCTGGCGGCCCCGGCCTCCGGCCGCATCCTGTCCGGTGGTGTCGACTCGACCGCCCTGTACCCGCCGAAGCGCTTCTTCGGTGCGGCCCGCAACATCGAGGACGGCGGCTCGCTGACCATCCTCGCCACCGCCCTGGTGGACACCGGGTCCCGCATGGACGAGGTGATCTTCGAGGAGTTCAAGGGCACGGGCAACATGGAGCTCAAGCTCGACCGGAAGCTCGCCGACAAGCGCATCTTCCCCGCGGTCGACGTGGACGCGTCCGGTACCCGTAAGGAAGAGATCCTGCTCGGCAACGAGGAGCTCGCGGTCGTCTGGAAGCTGCGGCGGGTGCTGCACGCGCTCGACCAGCAGCAGGCGATCGAGCTGCTGCTCGACAAGATGAAGCAGACGAAGTCGAACATCGAGTTCCTGATGCAGATCCAGAAGACGACGCCGACGCCCGGCAACGGTGACTGAGCGCCGTTGAGCTGACTGCGGTCCGTCGGCCGCGGGTCGTCCGCGGTTGATCACGCCCACGTGGCGGAGCCGCATATTGATTCAGCGCCGCGCCCCCCGGGGGGCGCGCACCCGGAGGGCCGTCCTGTGAAACTGGGCGGCCCTTCGGGTTGTGTCGGTAGCGTGTAGGATCGCCTGCCTTGTATCGCCTTCGATTTCCACCCCCAGGGGGGACTCGCGTGGTTGTGTCCACACCCCAGGGGCGTAGCCGTAAACACCGGATGCGGATCGCCCTGTCCCTTGCCGCCGCCGGTGTCGCCGCGGCCGTCGCCGCCGTCGTGCTGACGCAGGCGGCGGGAGCCGCGCCGGTGCTGCCCGAGCCGACATGGGCGCCGCCCGGGCTGAGCACGCTGGGCTCGGGCGAACTGGAGCGGCGGGTGGCGGGCGCGGTCGTCGGGGACGTCCCCGGCGAGCCCGGACAGAGCGCCACCACCGAGCCCGCGCGGGCCGCCGGGACCCCCGTGTCGTCCGCCTCGGCCCCCTGGATGGCCCAACTCTGGTACCACGACGACCGGGGCACCGAGGCGCCCTCCGACGACGTGAACCTCTTCTGCGCCGGGGCCGTCGTCGCGCCGACCAAGATCCTCACGGCCGCGCAGTGCGTCAAGGGCTACAACTGGTACGCGTACGGCGCCGTCGTCACCGGCACCGACCGGCTCCCCACGCCCGGCTCCGGCACGGCCGACCTGCACGGCGGAACCGTCGCGCTGCCGCTGCGGCAGTACTACGACCCGGCGTACAGCCCCGGCAGCCACACCGACGACATCGCTGTCATCACCCTGGACGCCCCGGTGAAGGCGCGGCCGATCCGGATGACCACGTCCACCGACAGCGCGGCGTACTCCCCCGGCACCGCCGCCGAGGTCTACGGCTGGGGCCGTAGCGCCGGCGCCGGCGGGCACGCCTCGCCGACCCTGCGCGGTGCCACGCTGACGACGCGGTCCGAATGCGCCACGGCAGGGATGTGCGCGGCGGGTGCCGAGGCGGCCCGGTGCACCGGCGACACCGGCGGCCCGCTCGTCGTCGGCGGCCGCGTCGTCGGCGTCGTGTCGGGGAGCCGGGAGGAGTGCGCCGGTGAGTTCACCGAGCTGCGCAGCCACCTCGGCACGGTCGCCGCGCGGGTGGACGACACCAACTTCAGCCGCGACCACCGGGCCGATGTGTTCTCCCGCGGCACCGACGACCAGGTGGGCTACTTCAAGACCTCCAAGGGCAGCTCGTTCGACCCGCGCGACGAGACGGGCGACTGGGAGGCCGCGGACCTGGTCGTGCAGACGGACCTGAACCGGGACGGCTTCCAGGACCTGGTGTGGCGCCGCGGCGACGACGGCGACGTCTTCTGGGCGCACTACGACCCGTTCCACAAGGCCTGGCAGACCAAGCCGGTCGCCGACGACTGGGCCTCGCGCGCGCACATCGTCGCCCCCGGCGACGTCACCGGCGACGACCTGCCCGACCTGCTCTCGGTGGACTCGGCCGGCGTGCTGTGGATCCACCCCGGCCACGGCGACGGCACCTTCGCCGCCCCCGTCAAGGCCGGCTCCGGCTGGAAGGGGTACGACTCCGTCCTCGGCCACGGCGACTTCACCGACGACGGCAGGCCCGACCTGATCACCCGCGACGCCACCGATCACGGCGTGTATCTCCACCAGGGCACCGGCAGGGCCGGCCCCGAGGCGTTCGCCGCGCCCGTCAAGGTGCGCACCTGGAAGGACTACGACGTCCTCGACGCCGTCGGCGACGTCAACGGCGACAGCAGGGCCGACCTGCTCGCCCGCGCCCCCGACGGCACGCTCTACCTGTACAAGGGCACCGGCAAGGCGTCGGCGGAGATCTTCGACACACGCGTCGCGGCCGCTCCCGATTTCGAGCAGTACGACCTGCTCGGCTGAAGCCGCTGGTCATCGCGGGGCTCTCGCCCCGTCCGGTGACGCTCCGCGCCCGTTCGGCCGCCCGGGCCGCACAGGCCGCACAGGCCGCGCACAGAGCGCCGTGCAACCTTGTGCCGGGTTTCCCCGTCTGACCCCACAGAGCGACGATGGTTCGGTGCGGGTCGATGCGACCTGGCCTGTCCGCCGATCCAGGGGTACCCGACCGGACGAGAGCCGAGGAGCACATGTCAGCCGAATCCACGCCGGGGCCCGGCATACCAGGCGCCCCCGGACCGCGCGGCAGCGCCAAGGGCCGTCGCCGCAAGCCCCGGGGCAAGCACACCGGACTGAAGATCGCCGTCTGGACCGCCGCGGGCGTGGTGGTGCTCGGCGGAGCCGGGGCCGGCTATGTGTACTTCAAGCTCAACGGCAACCTCGACAGCGTCGACATCAACCAGGCGCTCGGCACCGACCGGCCCACCAAGGCCGACAACGGCTCCGAGAACATCCTCGTCCTCGGCTCCGACTCGCGCTCCGGCGGCAACCGGAAGCTGGGCGGCGGCGCCGACGAGGGCAGCGCCCGCTCCGACACGGCGATGATCGTCCACATCTACGAGGGCCACAAGAAGGCCAGTGTCGTCTCCGTCCCGCGCGACACCCTCATCGACCGCCCCGAGTGCACCGACACCGACGGGGTCACCCATGACGCGGCCCGGGGCGTGATGTTCAACTCGGCGTTCACCACCGGCGGTGCCGCCTGCGCGGTCAAGACCGTCGAGTCGATCACCGACCTGCGCATGGACCACTACCTGGAGGTCGACTTCAGCGGCTTCCAGAAGCTGGTCGACGAACTCGGCGGCGTCGAGGTCACCACGACCCAGGACATCGACGACCCCGACAGCCATCTGAACCTCAAGGCCGGCACCCACCGGCTCGACGGCGAACAGGCCCTCGGCCTCGTCCGCACCCGGCACGGCGTCGGCGACGGCTCCGACCTCGGCCGCATCCAGCTCCAGCAGGCCTTCATCAAGGCCCTCGTCGCCCAGCTCAACGACGTCGGCGTCCTCGGCAACCCCAAGAGGCTCTACGACCTCGCCGACACCGCCACCAAGGCCGTCACCACCGACAGCGACCTCGGCTCGGTCAACTCCCTGCTGTCCTGGGCGGGCGGCCTCAAGGGCATCGGCCCGGCCGACATGACCATGATCACGATGCCGGTCCAGTACGACCCGGTGGACCTGAACCGCGTCCTGCCGGACGAGAAGAAGGCGGACCTGGTCTGGAGGGCCCTGAAGTCGGACCGGCCGATCCCCAGGGCGGCGACGACGGGTACGGCCACGGGCCAGGCGAAGTCCGTGGTCGAGTAGCCATCAACGGCCACGTTCCGCAAGGAATACATCACAGCCCGACCCGGTTTTGGGAGATGGCGCCAGTCCTGGCAGACTGGTACGTCGGCTCCGGTTCACGCCCCCCGCACCCCGCGGCAGGCGACCCGGCGCCCTCCCGGATACCTAGGAGACACCTTGAAGCGCGACATCCACCCCGCGTACGTCGAGACGCAGGTCAGCTGCACCTGCGGCGCGTCGTTCACCACCCGCAGCACCATCGAGTCCGGCACCGTCCGGGCCGAGGTCTGCTCCGAGTGCCACCCGTTCTACACGGGCAAGCAGAAGATCCTCGACACCGGTGGCCGTGTGGCCCGCTTCGAGGCCCGCTTCGGCAAGGCCGCCGGCTCCAAGAAGTAGCGAGCCCCAACGCGCCGGTCCACGGCCACACCCTGCCAGGGTGTGCCCGGGACCGGCGTTTTTGGTCGCCCCGCACTTCACCCCCGTACACCCCCAACAGGAGCCCCAAGATGTTCGAGGCCGTCGAGGAACTGGTCACCGAGCACGCCGACCTGGAGACCAAGCTCGCGGACCCCTCCGTCCACGCCGACCAGGCCAACGCGCGCAAGCTCAACAAGCGCTACGCCGAGCTCACCCCCATCGTCGCCACGTTCCGCTCCTGGAAGCAGCTCGGCGACGACATCGACACCGCGCGTGAGTTCGCCGCCGACGACCCCGACTTCGCGGCCGAGGTCAAGGACCTCACCGAACAGCGCGAGCAGTTCACCGAGAAGCTCCGCCTCCTGTTGGTCCCGCGCGACCCCAGCGACGACAAGGACGTCATCCTGGAGATCAAGGCGGGCGCGGGCGGCGACGAGTCGGCCCTGTTCGCGGGCGACCTGCTGCGCATGTACCTGCGCTACGCCGAGCGCGTCGGCTGGAAGACCGAGATCATCGACGCCACCGAGTCCGAGCTGGGCGGCTACAAGGACGTCCAGGTCGCCGTGAAGACCAAGGGCGGCCAGGGCGCCACCGAGCCCGGCCAGGGCGTGTGGGCGCGGCTGAAGTACGAGGGCGGCGTGCACCGCGTGCAGCGCGTGCCGGCCACCGAGTCGCAGGGCCGTATCCACACCTCCGCCGCGGGTGTGCTGGTGACGCCCGAGGCCGAGGAGGTCGACGTCGAGATCAACCCGAACGACCTGCGCATCGACGTCTACCGGTCCTCCGGCCCCGGCGGCCAGTCCGTCAACACCACCGACTCCGCCGTGCGCATCACGCACCTGCCGACCGGAGTCGTCGCCTCCTGCCAGAACGAGAAGAGCCAGCTGCAGAACAAGGAGCAGGCACTGCGTATCCTGCGCTCCAGGCTGCTCGCAGCGGCGCAGGAGGAGGCGGAGCGGGAGGCCGCCGACGCCCGCCGCAGCCAGGTCCGCACCGTCGACCGCTCCGAGAAGATCCGTACGTACAACTTCCCGGAGAACCGCATCTCGGACCACCGCGTCGGCTTCAAGGCGTACAACCTCGACCAGGTCCTGGACGGCGAACTCGACGCGGTGATCCAGGCCTGTGTCGACGCGGACTCGGCCGCCAAGCTCGCAGCCGCGTAAAACAGCGGGACGTACGAGTAACCACTCACGGAGGACGAGCGTGAACCTGCTGCTCGCAGAGGTGGCCCAGGCCACTCAGCGGCTGGCCGACGCCGGCGTGCCCTCGCCGCGCACCGACGCGGAGGAGCTCGCCGCGTTCGTGCACGGCGTGAAGCGCGGCGAACTCCACTCCGTGAAGGACGCCGACTTCGACGCCCGCTACTGGGAGGTCGTCGCCCGGCGCGAGGCGCGCGAGCCGCTCCAGCACATCACCGGGCGGGCCTTCTTCCGCTACCTGGAACTCCAGGTCGGGCCGGGCGTGTTCGTGCCGCGGCCGGAGACCGAGTCGGTGGTCGGCTGGGCCATAGACGCCGTGCGCGCCATGGACGTCGTGGAGCCCTGCATCGTCGACCTGTGCACCGGCTCCGGCGCCATCGCGCTGGCCCTCGCCCAGGAGGTGCCGCGCTCCAGCGTGCACGCCGTGGAGCTCAGCGAGGACGCCCTCGTGTGGACCCGCAAGAACATGGAGGGCTCCCGCGTCGACCTGCGTCAGGGCAACGCGCTGGACGCCTTCCGCGACCTCGACGGCCACGTCGACCTCGTCATCTCCAACCCGCCGTACATCCCCCTCACCGAGTGGGAGTACGTCGCCCCCGAGGCCCGCGACTACGACCCGCAGATGGCGCTGTTCTCCGGCGAGGACGGCCTCGACCTGATCCGCGGCATCGAGCGCACCGCGCACCGTCTGCTGCGGCCGGGCGGCGTGGTCGTGATCGAGCACGCGGACACCCAGGGCGGCCAAGTGCCCTGGATCTTCACCGAGGAGCGGGGCTGGGCCGACGCGGCCGACCACCCCGACCTCAACAACCGCCCGCGGTTCGCCACCGCCCGCAAGGCGATGCCGTGAGCAGCCCCCAGACTTCAGTCCAGCAGTACGTGCACGAGGAGGACCGCTAGACATGGCTCGGCGATACGACACCAACGACGCGACCGACCGCGTGACCGGTCTGCGCGAGGCCGCGTCCGCCGTCCGCCGTGGCGAGCTGGTGGTCCTGCCCACCGACACGGTGTACGGCATCGGCGCGGACGCCTTCTCCAAGGAGGCCGTGAGCGATCTGCTGGACGCCAAGGGCCGGGGCCGCAACATGCCCACGCCCGTCCTCATCGGCTCCCCGAACACCCTGCACGGCCTCGTCACGGACTTCTCCGAGATGGCCTGGGAACTGGTCGACGCGTTCTGGCCGGGCGCGCTCACACTCGTCGCCAAGCACCAGCCGTCCCTGCAGTGGGACCTCGGCGACACCCGCGGCACGGTCGCGGTGCGCATGCCGCTGCACCCGGTCGCCATCGAGCTGCTCACCGAGGTCGGCCCGATGGCCGTGTCCTCGGCCAACCTGACCGGCCACCCGGCGCCGGAGGACTGCGACGCGGCGCAGCGGATGCTCGGCGACTCCATCTCCGTCTACCTCGACGGCGGCCCCACCCCCGGCATCGTGCCGTCGTCCATCGTCGACGTCACCGGCCCGGTGCCGGTCCTGCTGCGCGAGGGCGCGCTGTCCCCGGACGAGCTGCGCAAGGTCGTACCCGACCTTGAGGTGGCCAATTGACACCCCCAGACGCGGGGCGTGGCATAGGCGGCATCGGTGAGGAGACGACCACCTTCGGCTTCCCCCGGGACACCTTCCGCATCCTTCACGTCAGTACCGGGAACGTGTGCCGCTCACCCATCACCGAGCGGCTGACCCGGCATTACGTCACCCAGCGGCTGGGCATGCTCGGCGGCGGACTGATAGTCGAGAGCGCGGGCACCTGGGGCCACGAGGGCGCGCCGATGGAGGCGAACGCCGAGACCGTGCTGGCCGACTTCGGCGCGGACGCCTCCGGCTTCATGGGCCGGGAACTCCTCGACGAGCACGTCATCATGGCCGACCTGGTCCTGACGGCCACCCGCGACCATCGCGCCCAGGTCATCTCCATGGGCCACTCTGCGGGCCTGCGCACCTTCACCCTGAAGGAGTTCACCCGCCTGGTGAAGGCGATAGACCCGGCGACGCTGCCACCGCTGGAGGACGGCGTGGTGATGCGCGCGCGTGCGCTGGTGCGCGCGGCCGCCGCGCTGCGCGGCTGGCTGCTGGCGCCCACGGCGGAGGCGGACGAGGTCCATGACCCGTACGGAGCCCCGCTGACCTTCTTCCGTTCCATCGGCGACGAGATACACCAGGCGCTCGATCCGGTCGTCACGGCGCTGACGGGGGTACCCGCGCGGATGTAGCGGCCGCGCGGGCCCGAGGCCCCGGGCCTACATTGGACGTACGTCAGCGTCGACGTACGCCCGCACGCCCCGGAGCCCACCATGACGGTCACTCCCGCCCTCGACGAGGTCGATGCACTCAGGCGCCAGGACCCCGAACTGGCCGATGTCCTGCTGGGTGAGCTCCAGCGCCAGTCGACGACGATCCAGCTGATCGCCGCCGAGAACTTCGCCTCGCCCGCCGTGCTGGCCGCGCTGGGCTCACCGCTGGCGAACAAGTACGCCGAGGGCTACCCCGGCTCCCGCTACCACGGCGGCTGCGAACTCGTGGACGTCGCCGAGCGGATCGCGGTGGAACGGGCCACGACGCTGTTCGGCGCCGGGCACGCCAACGTCCAGCCGCACTCCGGCTCCTCGGCCGTCCTGGCGGCCTACGCGGCCCTGCTGCGCCCCGGTGACACCGTCCTGGCCCTCGGCCTGACGCACGGCGGGCACCTCACGCACGGCTCGCCCGCGAACTTCTCCGGCCGCTGGTTCGACTTCGTCGGCTACGGCGTGGACGCGGAGACCGGGCTGATCGACTACGAGCAGGTGCGCGCCCTGGCCCGCACGCACCGCCCGAAGGCGATCGTGTGCGGCTCGATCGCGTACCCGCGGCACATCGACTACGCCCTCTTCCGGGCGATCGCCGACGAGGCCGGCGCCTACCTCATCGCGGACGCCGCCCACCCGATCGGGCTGGTGGCCGGCGGAGCGGCGCCCAGCCCGGTGCCGTACGCCGACATCGTGTGCGCGACCACCCACAAGGTGCTGCGCGGGCCGCGCGGCGGGATGCTGCTGTGCGGCCCGGAGCTGGCCGAGCGGGTGGACCGGGCGGTGTTCCCGTTCACCCAGGGCGGGGCGCAGATGAACTCGATCGCCGCCAAGGCGGTCGCGTTCGGCGAGGCGGCGGCCCCGGCCTTCACGACGTACGCCCATCGTGTCGTCGCGAACGCGCGGGTGCTGGCGGCCGGGCTGGAGGCGGAGGGGCTGACCGTCACCACGGGCGGCACCGACACGCATCTGATCACCGCCGACCCGGGGCCGCTGGGTGTGGACGGCCGCGCCGCACGCGGACGGCTCGCCGCCGCCGGGGTGGTCCTGGACTGCTGTGCGCTGCCGCACGGCGACGCGCGCGGTCTGCGACTGGGCACGGCCGCGGTCACCACCCAGGGCATGGGGGAGCGGGAGATGTCCCGCCTCGCCACGCTGCTCGCGGGGGTGCTGCGGGAGGAGACCGACGGCTTCGGGGCCCGCGAGGAGGTGCGGGAACTGGTGGCCGCCTTCCCTCCTTACCCGGGCTGAAGCGGGGTACGCGGTCCAGGGTTCCGACCGGGGTGTGAACCGGTACACAGCCCCCACGTGCAACCATCATCGCTACCCGGAAGTCCCCACACATATGCGTCGCGTATGCGACCGTCGCTAGGGTGTGGGGCTGTGATGGCCGGCGAGACCTGTGGGGAAGCCCGTGCGTGAATACCTGCTGACGCTCTGCGTCACGGCCGCGGTGACGTATCTGCTGACAGGGCCGGTACGGAAGTTCGCGATCGTGGCCGGGGCGATGCCGGAGATCCGGGCCCGGGACGTGCACCGGGAGCCCACTCCGCGGCTCGGCGGTATCGCCATGTTCTTCGGACTGTGCGCGGGCCTGCTGGTGGCCGCGCACCTGGCGAACCTGAGCGAGGTCTTCGAGACCTCCAACGAGCCGCGCGCGCTGCTCTCGGGCGCCGCGCTGATCTGGCTGATCGGTGTCCTGGACGACAAGTTCGAGATCGACGCCCTGATCAAGCTGGGCGCGCAGATGATCGCCGCGGGCGTGATGGTCATGCAGGGTCTGACGATCCTGTGGCTGCCCATCCCGGGTGTCGGCAATGTGGCGCTGACCCAGTGGCAGGGCACCCTGCTGACCGTCGCCCTGGTCGTCATCACCATCAACGCGGTGAACTTCGTCGACGGCCTGGACGGCCTGGCGGCGGGCATGGTGTGCATCGCGTCGGCGGCGTTCTTCCTGTACGCCTACCGGGTCTGGGTGTCGTACGGCATCGAGGCGGCCGCTCCGGCCACGCTGTTCTCGGCGATCCTGATGGGTATGTGCCTGGGGTTCCTGCCGCACAACATGCACCCGGCGCGGATCTTCATGGGTGACTCGGGCTCGATGCTGATCGGCCTGGTGCTGGCGGCGGGTGCGATCTCCATCACGGGGCAGGTCGACCCGGACGCGCTGAAGCTGTTCGCGGGGTCGGAGAAGGCGGCGGTGCACCAGACGGTGCCGGTCTACATCCCGCTGCTGCTGCCGCTGACCATCATCGCGATCCCGGCGGCGGACCTGATCCTGGCGATCGTCCGCCGGACCTGGCGCGGCCAGTCGCCCTTCGCCGCGGACCGCGGTCACCTCCACCACCGCCTGCTGGAGATCGGCCACTCGCACAGCCGGGCCGTGCTGATCATGTACTTCTGGTCCGCCCTGATCGCCTTCGGCGCCCTGGCCTACTCCGTGAACTCGGCGTCCATGTGGATTGTCCTGGGTGTCGTGGTACTCAGCGCGATCGGCCTGATCCTGCTGCTGCTGCCCCGCTTCACGCCCCGCACTCCCCGCTGGGCCGAGCACTTCGTCCCGCCGCGCTACCGCCGCCGCCGCGAAGCGGAACCGCTCGCGGACGGAGCGCCGGAAGCGGCTGAGCCGGGTTCCCAGGAGCCGCGCACGCCTGTGGCCGCCGGCGTTCGTCCGGTCAACGGAGCCACCGCTCTCGGCGCCCGGTCGCATGTCCTGGATCGGGGCAAAGCGGAGAGCTCGCGCTGACGTAAAGGTAAGAATCTGACTAGAGCATTGCCAACTCATGGGGGAGCGAACCGGGCCAATACCAGACAAGTCGGCTCGGTTTCTGCACAGACGCGCACCTTCACTCTCATGTGTGACGGCAGGCACACCTAACAGGTAAAGACCTCATCAAATAGTTTGTGATAGCGTTCACGAGAACCCGGGACAGAGCCGAAGGGCCGTAGTGCGACGGCCCGCTCGGACGTGAGGTTCCCTCTCGACCCGGGACTACGCTCGTCCATGACGACACCCCTGCCCCCTGCGAAAGCGGAGTTGCCGCCATGCCGTCCAATGACGTCCGGAACCTTCTGCAGTGCGCCGTACCCACGGCCGCTGCCGGTGTGGTCGCGGTCGCCATCAGCGCGGCGGTGGCCGGAGGCAAGGGTGCGTTGGGAGCGGCTGTCGGCACACTGCTGGCCATCGCCTTCATGGGCATCGGCCTCTTCGTCCTGCAGTGGACGGCAAAAACGCTCCCGCAGCTTTTCCAGGCCATGGGTCTGATGCTCTATGTCGCCCAGCTCCTGCTGCTTCTGACCTTCGTCGCGGTCTTCAAGGACACGTCTCTCTTCAACGCGAAGGCGTTCGCGGTCTCGCTCGTCGTGGGGACCGTCGTGTGGATGGCGGCCCAGGCACGTGCGCACATGAAGGCCAAGCTCTTCTACGTCGACCCGGACCCCTCCAAGAGCGACAAGCCCGAGAAGACAGGGCCGTCGTCGTGAGGGGTAGGGGCGGGATAAAGAGCTCTGAGAACTCCTGCTATCGTCCGGTGCCAACTGCGGCATCGCGGGCGCGGGCTTGTGAGCTGACGCCTGCTCCATCGCGAGGCTCGAAGCCCCCCAGCCGCCCTCACATCCGTAACACCAGTCCGGTGCCGACTCGCGGCTGCGCGCCGCGCCGACACAACGAGGTTGCCGAACCCATGCGTCACGCCGAAGGAGCCCGCGGTGAGTGCTGACATGACCCAGCTCGCCTTTGAGTGGGATTGCCGCATCCTGTCCGACAACGGCTGTGGCTTCCCGGCTCCGGGCCTGCACTCGTTCCTCTTCCAGCCGATCTTCACCGTCGGCGGGTTCGAGTTCAACAAGGTGATGCTGCTCTCGCTCATCACCACCGTCCTGGTCGTCGGCTTCTTCTCGGTGGCCTTCGGCAAGGCCAAGGTCGTGCCGGGCAAGCTGCAGATGATCGGTGAGGCGGGGTACGACTTCGTCCGCCGCGGCATCGTCTACGAGACCCTCGGCAAGCGGGAGGGCGAGAAGTACGTCCCGCTCATGGTCTCGCTGTTCTTCTTCATCTGGATCATGAACGTCTGGTCCGTGATCCCGGTCGCGCAGTTCCCGGTGTCGTCGATCATCGCCTACCCCGTGGTGCTGGCGGCCATCGTCTACATCACCTGGGTCTCGCTGACGTTCAAGCGCCACGGTTTCGTCGGCTTCTTCAAGAACGTCACCGGCTACGACAAGTCGCTGGGCGCCGTGCTGCCGCTCGTCATGGTCATCGAGTTCTTCTCGAACCTGCTCGTCCGGCCCTTCACCCACGCGGTGCGACTGTTCGCCAACATGTTCGCCGGCCACCTGATGCTGGTGATGTTCACCGTCGCCTCCTGGTACCTGCTGAACGGCGCGATGATCCCGGCGGCCGGTGTCTCCTTCGTCATGACCATCGTCATGATCCTCTTCGAGCTCTTCGTGCAGGCGGTCCAGGCGTACGTCTTCGTACTCCTCGCCTGCTCGTACATCCAGGGCGCTCTCGCCGAGCACCACTGAGCACGCCCCACCCACCCCCTGATCGTCCGGTGGCCAACTCCCACCGGTCCGGAAAGAGAAGGAAGAATCAGCATGGCTGCCACTGAGACCCTCGCCGCTGTCACCGGCTCGCTCGGCTCCATCGGCTACGGCCTCGCCGCGATCGGCCCCGGCGTCGGCGTCGGCATCATCTTCGGCAACGGCACCCAGGCCCTCGCCCGCCAGCCCGAGGCTGCCGGCCTGATCCGCGCCAACCAGATCCTGGGCTTCGCCTTCTGTGAGGCGCTCGCCCTCATCGGCATCGTTATGCCGTTCGTGTTCGGTAAGTAAGCCCCCTTACCCCGACACGTTTCGACGAAAGGCACTGATGTGATCGCCAACCTGATTCAGCTGGCGGCCGAGGAGGAGCAGAACCCGCTCGTTCCTCCGGGCCCCGAGCTGCTCGTCGGCACCATCGCCTTCGCCATCGTGTTCTTCTTCTTCTGGAAGAAGCTGCTTCCGAACATCAACAAGGTTCTGGAAGAGCGCCGCGAGGCGATCGAAGGCGGTATCGAGAAGGCCGAGGCCGCCCAGACCGAGGCTGCGAGCGTTCTCGAGCAGTACAAGGCCCAGCTCGCCGAGGCCCGGCACGAGGCCGCGCGTCTGCGCCAGGAGGCGCAGGAGCAGGGTGCCACGCTCATCGCCGAGATGCGCGCGGAGGGTCAGCGGCAGCGCGAGGAGATCGTCGCCGCCGGTCACACGCAGATCGAGGCCGACCGCAAGGCCGCCGCTTCCGCGCTGCGCCAGGACGTCGGCAAGCTCGCCACCGACCTGGCCGGCAAGCTCGTCGGTGAGTCCCTTGAGGACCACGCCCGGCAGAGCCGCGTGATCGACCGCTTCCTCGACGAGCTCGAGGAGAAGGCCGAGGCGGCTCGATGACAGCGCACGGAGCGAGCCGCGAGGCCACTTCGTCGGCCCGCGAGCGTCTCGACGCGCTGACGGACGCCACGTCCGTGGACGCGGCGCGACTCGCCGACGAGCTGGCCGCCGTCACCGCGCTGCTCGACCGCGAGGTCAGCTTGCGTCGGGTCCTCACCGACCCGGCGCAGTCCGGCGAGGCCAAGGCCGAGCTGGCCCAGCGCCTGTTCGGCGGACAGGTCGGCGGCGAGATCGTCGATCTGCTGGCCGGCATGGTGCGCTCCCGCTGGTCGCAGTCGCGCGACCTGGTGGACGCGCTGGAGGAGCTGGCGGACACCGCCGACCTCACCGCCGCCCAGCGGGCGGGCACGCTCGACGACGTCGAGGACGAGCTGTTCCGGTTCGGCCGGATCGTCTCCTCGAACACCGAGCTGCGCGCCGCGCTGACCGACCGCAAGGCCACCACCGCCGCCAAGGCCGAGCTGCTGCGCAGCCTGCTCGGCGGCCGTGCGCAGGCCACCACCGAGCGTCTGGTGACGCGTCTGGTGACCGTCCCGCGTGGACGTAGCCTGGAGTCGGGACTCGAGTCCCTGTCCAAGCTCGCCGCCGAGCGCCGGGACCGCATGGTCGCCGTCGTCACCTCGGCGGTGCCGCTGAGCGACGGCCAGAAGCAGCGCCTGGGCGCCGCCCTGGCGAAGCTCTACGGGCGCACGATGCACCTCAACCTCGACGTGGACCCCGAGGTCCTCGGCGGGATGCGGGTGCAGGTCGGTGACGAGGTCATCAACGGCTCGGTCGCGGACCGCATCGAGGACGCCGCCCGCCGACTGGCGAGCTGACGCGGGCGCCCAGCGCCGCGCCAACTGAAAACGCAAGACGTACCTACGGCCCATGTTGGGCCGTGCAGAGGATTCACCTCGTTCAGGGGGGAGTCCCCATCCCCCCAAAGTGAAACTTCGGGCCCAACAAGGAGAGCAGGGAACCCAGATGGCGGAGCTCACGATCCGGCCGGAGGAGATCCGGGACGCGCTGGAGAACTTCGTCCAGTCGTACAAGCCGGACGCGGCCTCGCGCGAGGAGGTCGGTACGGTCACCCTTGCCGGCGACGGCATCGCGAAGGTCGAGGGTCTGCCCTCGGCCATGGCCAACGAACTGCTGAAGTTCGAGGACGGCACCCTCGGCCTCGCCCTCAACCTCGAGGAGCGCGAGATCGGTGCCATCGTCCTCGGCGAGTTCAGCGGCATCGAAGAGGGCCAGCCGGTCACCCGCACCGGTGAGGTCCTGTCGGTCGCCGTGGGCGAGGGCTACCTCGGCCGCGTCGTCGACCCGCTCGGCAACCCGATCGACGGCCTCGGCGAGATCGAGACGTCCGGCCGCCGCGCCCTGGAGCTGCAGGCTCCTGGCGTCATGGCGCGCAAGTCGGTGCACGAGCCGATGGAGACCGGCTACAAGGCCGTCGACGCGATGACCCCGATCGGCCGTGGTCAGCGTCAGCTGATCATCGGTGACCGCCAGACCGGCAAGACCGCCCTGGCCGTCGACACGATCATCAACCAGCGCGACAACTGGCGCTCGGGCGACCCGAAGAAGCAGGTCCGCTGCATCTACGTCGCCATCGGCCAGAAGGGCTCCACCATCGCCGGCGTGCGCCGCGCGCTGGAGGAGAACGGCGCGCTGGAGTACACGACCATCGTCGCCGCCCCGGCGTCCGACCCGGCCGGCTTCAAGTACCTGGCCCCGTACACCGGCTCGGCCATCGGCCAGCAGTGGATGTACGAGGGCAAGCACGTCCTGATCATCTTCGACGACCTGTCGAAGCAGGCCGACGCCTACCGCGCCGTGTCGCTGCTGCTGCGCCGTCCGCCGGGCCGTGAGGCCTACCCGGGCGACGTCTTCTACCTGCACTCCCGTCTGCTGGAGCGCTGCGCGAAGCTCTCCGACGACCTGGGCGCCGGTTCGATGACGGGTCTGCCGATCGTCGAGACCAAGGCCAACGACGTCTCGGCGTTCATCCCGACCAACGTCATCTCCATCACCGACGGCCAGTGCTTCCTGGAGTCGGACCTCTTCAACGCCGGTCAGCGCCCCGCGCTGAACGTCGGTATCTCCGTCTCCCGAGTCGGTGGTTCCGCGCAGCACAAGGCGATGAAGCAGGTCTCCGGCCGTCTCCGCCTCGACCTCGCCCAGTTCCGCGAGCTGGAGGCGTTCGCCGCCTTCGGTTCCGACCTGGACGCCGCGTCGAAGGCGCAGCTGGAGCGCGGTCAGCGCCTGGTCGAGCTGCTCAAGCAGGCTCAGTACCAGCCGATGCCGACCGAGGACCAGGTCGTCTCCGTGTGGGGCGCCACCACCGGCAAGATGGACGACGTCCCGGTCGCCGACATCCGCCGCTTCGAGAAGGAGCTGTTGGAGTACCTGCACCGCTCGGAGCAGGGCCTCATGACCTCCATCAAGGAGGGCGGCAAGATGTCGGACGACACCCTCACCGCTGTTGCCGACGCGATCGCCGCCTTCAAGAAGCAGTTCGAGACCTCGGACGGCAAGCTTCTCGGCGAGGACGCCCCGGCCTCGGCCAAGTGACGTAGGAAGGGACCTGACTCATGGGAGCCCAGCTCCGGGTCTACAAGCGTCGCATCCGCTCCGTCACCGCGACCAAGAAGATCACCAAGGCGATGGAGATGATCGCCGCCTCGCGCGTCGTCAAGGCGCAGCGCAAGGTGGCGGCCTCCACGCCGTACGCGCAGGAACTGACCCGCGCGGTCACGGCGGTCGGCACCGGTTCGAACACCAAGCACCCGCTGACCACCCAGGCCGAGACGGTCACCCGGTCCGCGGTGCTGCTGCTGACCAGCGACCGCGGTCTGGCCGGCGCCTTCAACGCCAACGCCATCAAGGCGGCGGAGAAGCTGACGGAGCGTCTTGAGGCCGAGGGCAAGGAGGTCGACACGTACATCGTCGGCCGCCGCGGTCTGGCCCACTACAACTTCCGCGAGCGCAAGGTCGTGGAGTCGTGGTCGGGCTTCACCGACGAGCCCGGCTACGCGGACGCCAAGCAGGTCGCGGGCCCGCTGATCGAGGCCATCGAGAAGGAGACGGCGGACGGCGGCGTGGACGAGCTCCACATCGTCTACACCGAGTTCGTGTCGATGATGACGCAGACGGCGATCGACAGCCGGATGCTGCCGCTCAGCCTCGAAGAGGTCGCGAAGGAGACCGCCCCCAAGGGCGAGATCCTTCCCCTGTACGACTTCGAGCCGTCGGCGGAGGACGTCCTCGACGCCCTGCTGCCGCGCTACGTCGAAAGCCGGATCTACAACGCGCTGCTGCAGTCGGCCGCTTCCAAGCACGCCGCCACCCGCCGCGCGATGAAGTCGGCCACCGACAACGCGGGCGAGCTGATCAACACGCTCTCCCGTCTTGCCAACGCGGCCCGCCAGGCCGAAATCACCCAGGAAATCAGCGAGATCGTCGGTGGCTCCGCAGCCCTTGCCGACGCGACCGCGGGGAGTGACAAGTAATGACGACGACTTCTGAGACGGCCGTTGCCACGGGCCGCGTCGCCCGGGTCATCGGCCCGGTCGTCGACGTGGAGTTCCCCGTCGACGCCATGCCGGAAATCTACAACGCCCTGCACGTCGAGGTCTCCGACCCGGCCAACGAGGGTGAGAAGAAGACGCTGACCCTGGAGGTCGCCCAGCACCTGGGTGACGGCCTGGTCCGCACCATCTCCATGCAGCCCACCGACGGTCTGGTCCGCCAGGCCGCCGTCACCGACACCGGCGCCTCCATCACGGTGCCCGTCGGCGACTTCACCAAGGGCAAGGTGTTCAACACCCTCGGTGAGGTGCTGAACGTCGACGAGTCCTACGAGGGCGAGCGCTGGGGCATCCACCGCAAGGCCCCGAACTTCGACGAGCTCGAGTCGAAGACCGAGATGTTCGAGACCGGCGTCAAGGTCATCGACCTTCTCACCCCGTACGTCAAGGGTGGAAAGATCGGTCTGTTCGGTGGTGCCGGCGTCGGCAAGACGGTGCTCATCCAGGAGATGATCTACCGCGTCGCCAACAACCACGACGGTGTCTCCGTGTTCGCCGGTGTCGGTGAGCGCACCCGTGAGGGCAACGACCTCATCGAGGAGATGGCCGACTCGGGCGTCATCGACAAGACCGCGCTGGTCTTCGGCCAGATGGACGAGCCCCCGGGCACCCGTCTGCGCGTGGCCCTGGCCGGTCTGACCATGGCGGAGTACTTCCGCGATGTGCAGAAGCAGGACGTGCTGTTCTTCATCGACAACATCTTCCGCTTCACCCAGGCCGGTTCCGAGGTGTCGACCCTGCTCGGCCGTATGCCCTCCGCGGTGGGCTACCAGCCGAACCTGGCCGACGAGATGGGTCTCCTCCAGGAGCGCATCACCTCGACCCGTGGTCACTCGATCACCTCGATGCAGGCGATCTACGTCCCCGCGGACGACCTGACCGACCCGGCCCCGGCCACCACCTTCGCCCACCTCGACGCGACGACGGTTCTCTCCCGTCCGATCTCCGAGAAGGGCATCTACCCGGCCGTGGACCCGCTGGACTCCACGTCCCGCATCCTGGACCCGCGGTACATCGCGGCGGACCACTACAACACCGCGATGCGCGTCAAGACGGTGCTGCAGAAGTACAAGGACCTCCAGGACATCATCGCGATCCTCGGTATCGACGAGCTCGGCGAGGAGGACAAGCTCGTCGTCCACCGTGCCCGTCGCGTGGAGCGCTTCCTGTCCCAGAACACCCACGTCGCCAAGCAGTTCACCGGCGTCGACGGGTCGGACGTGCCGCTGGAGGAGTCGATCGCCGCGTTCAACGCGATCATCGACGGCGAGTACGACCACTTCCCGGAGCAGGCGTTCTTCCTGTGCGGTGGCATCGAGGACCTCAAGGCCAACGCCAAGGAGCTGGGCGTCTCCTGAGCCTCGCGCTCGGCCGGAGGGGGCGGGCGCGTCCTGCCCCCTCCGCCACGCCCATTAGACTTGTAACCAACACCCGGCAGACCCGCCGGGTGGTGACCCGAGGAGCCAACCTTGGCTGCTGAGCTGCACGTCGCGCTGGTCGCGGCCGACCGAGAGGTCTGGTCCGGCGAGGCCACCCTGGTCGTCGCGCGCACCACGTCCGGCGACATCGGCGTCATGCCCGGTCACCAGCCGCTGCTCGGTGTGCTGGAGTCGGGCCCCGTGACCATCCGTACGAGTGACGGTGGAACCGTGATCGCCGCGGTGCACGGCGGTTTCGTCTCGTTCGCGGACGACAAGCTGTCGCTGCTGGCCGAGATCGCCGAGCTGTCCGAGGAGATCGACGTCCGGCGCGCGGAGCAGGCGCTGGAGCGCGCCAAGTCGGCGGAGGACGCCTCCGCCGAGCGTCGCGCCGAGGTCCGCCTGCGGGCGGCGACGTCCAGCTGACGCACGGGCGCCCTGGGGGTGACCCCAGGTCCTCCAGTCACTGGGGGAGCCACGCGATGATGTAACTCAGCCGCGGCTGGGACCGGAGCTCTCCGGTCCCCGCCGCGGCTGAGGCAGATCTGGGTGTTTTTTACGTTCCGTTACCTAGGAGACGAGGAGGTCGGTGTCGATGGTCCTCGCTCTGACTGTGTGCGGAATCGTCGTGGCGCTCGTGGTGCTGGGGCTGTTCGTCTTCGGTCTGCGCCGAAGACTGATCCAGCGCTCCGGCGGCACCTTCGACTGCAGCCTGCGCTGGGACGTCCCCGAGGGCGGCGACAGCAGCGGCAAAGGGTGGGCGTACGGCATCGCCCGCTACAGCGGTGACCGTATCGAGTGGTTCCGGGTGTTCTCCTACGCCCTTCGTCCGCGCCGTGTCCTGGAGCGTTCCGCGATCGAGGTGGCCGGCCGCCGCGTCCCCGAGGGCGAGGAGGAGCTGGCCCTGCTGTCCGACGCGGTGATCCTGGTCTGTCTGCACCGGGGTACGCGTCTGGAGCTCGCGATGAGCGAAGACGCGCTGACCGGTTTTCTCGCGTGGCTCGAGGCAGCCCCGCCCGGACAGCGGGTGAACGTGGCGTAGCCTCGCTCACCCGCTGGGTGGGGGTCCCCCCGGACGAGGTCTGGGGAGCGTCAACGTTGCTCAGGCGGTCCTTCTGCTTCTCGGTGTTACTTCAGGCCGTTGCTGATGGCGCCGACCAGCTCACCGTTGCTGGTGTCGCCGGAGAACTCCCAGAAGAAGGCGCCGCCCAGGTTCTGGGACTTGGCCCACGCCATCTTGGTGCCGATGGTGGCGGGAGTGTCGTACGACCACCAGTTGGTGCCGCAGTGGGCGTACGCCGTGCCGCCGACGGTGCCGGTGGCCGGGCAGGCCGTCTTGAGGACCTTGTAGTCCTCGATGCCGGCCTCGTAGGTGCCGGGGGCGGCGCCGGTCGCGGTGCCGCCGGGGGCGGCCTGGGTGACGCCGGTCCAGCCGCGGCCGTAGAAGCCGATGCCGAGCAGGAGCTTGCTCGCCGGGACGCCCTTGGCCTTGAGCTTGGCGATCGCGTCGGCCGAGTTGAAACCGGCCTTCGGGATGCCCGAGTACGAGGTCAGCGGGGAGTGCGGGGCCGTCGGACCCGTCTTGTCCCAGGCGCCGAAGTAGTCGTAGGTCATCACGTTGTACCAGTCGACGTACTGGCCGGCGCCGCCGTAGTCGGCCGCGTCGATCTTGCCGCCCGCGCTGGCGTCGGCCGTGATGGCCGCGGTGATCAGGTAGTTGGAACCGAACTCGGTGCGCAGTGCCGACATCAGGGTCTTGAAGGACGCGGCGCCGGAGGTGTCACAGGACAGACCGCAGGCGTTCGGGTACTCCCAGTCGATGTCGATGCCGTCGAAGACGTCGGCCCAGCGCGGGTCCTCCACGACGGCCTTGCAGGACTTGGCGAACGCGGCCGCGTTGGCCGCCGCCTGGCCGAAGCCGCCGGAGTAGGTCCAGCCGCCGAAGGAGTACAGCACCTTGATGTGCGGGTACTTGGCCTTCAGCTGGCGCAGCTGGTTGAAGTTGCCGCGCAGCGGCTGGTCCCAGGTGTCGGCGACGCCGGAGACGGACTGGTCGGCGGTGTACGCCTTGTCGTAGGCGGCGTAGGTGTCGTCGACGGTGCACTGACCGTTCTTGACGTTGCCGAACGCGTAGTTGATGTGCGTGATCTTCGACGCGGAGCCGGAGGTCACGAGGTTCTTGACGTGGTAGTTGCGGCCGTAGACGCCCCACTCGGTGAAGTAGCCGAGGTTGACCTTGGAGCCGGGCTGCGGGTCGGTGCCGCCACCGCCGGTGGTGCGCACGGCGACCGAGCCGCTGGCCGGGCCGGTCTGGTCGGCGGTGTCACGGGCCTGGACGGTGTAGGAGTAGTCGGTGCCGGCGGTGAGGCCGGTGTCCGAGTAGGTGGTGCCGGTGACGGTGGCGACCTTGGTGCCGCCGCGCAGGACGTCGTAGTTCTTGATGCCCTTGTCGTCGGTGGCCGCCGACCAGCTGATCTTCACCGAGGTGTCGGTGATG
Source organism: Streptomyces sp. NPDC006458 (assembly GCF_040612135.1). NCBI lineage: Bacteria > Bacillati > Actinomycetota > Actinomycetes > Kitasatosporales > Streptomycetaceae > Streptomyces > Streptomyces sp. NPDC006458. Next base: position 406,201 of record NZ_JBEXPR010000002.1, read on the forward strand.
TCGGAGGCGGTGGGGGTGCCCGGCGCGGACGGGGCGGTGTCGCCGGGGACCGTCGGCCCGCCGTCGCAGCTGCCGCCGTTCAGCTTGCAGTTGGAGGGCGAGCCGGGGCCGGCGCCGTTGAAGCCGAAGGAGACGGAGGCGCCGGGGGTGAGGGTGCCGTTCCAGGTCTTGTTCTTGGCGGTCCAGTGGTTGCCGGCGGAGGTGACGTCGGCGTCCCAGGCGGAGGTGACGGAGGTGCCGGAGGGGAAGTCCCACTCGACCGTCCATGAGCTGATGGTCGTGTCGCCGGTGTTCTTCACCGTCCACTGGCCGCCGAAGCCGGAGCCCCAGTCCTGGGTCTTGGCGAAGGTGGCGGTGGCGCTGGTGGCCGCCTGGGCGGGGCCGGCGAGCCCGACCATGCCGGCCAGCGGGAGCAGCAGGGTCGCGAACCCGGCCGCAGCTCTGTGTCTGAAGCGCATGCGCTTCTCCTCAGGGGGTGTTGGGGGCATGACTGAGCCTTCACGCCCACGGTGCCGCGAGGATAGGAAAGGTCTGGACCATAGGTCAATAGGTCTGGACCACACTGACGGTGTGTACTACCTCAGTCCCAACTCCTGCGCGAGCACGGCGGCTTGCACCCGGCTGCGCAGCTCCAGCTTCCCCAACAACCGGCTGACGTGCGTTTTCACCGTCGCCTTGGCCATGTCGAGCCGCGCGGCGATCTCCGCGTTGGACAGCCCCTCACCGAGGCGGATCAGCACCTCGCGTTCACGCCGGGTCAACGCCTCCAGCAACGCCGGATCGGCGTTCGTCCGGACGGGCCCGGTGGCGAACTCGGCGATCAGGCGCCGGGTCACGGCCGGTGCGATCAGGCCCTCGCCACGCGCGACCGTGCGCACCGCCTCCAGCAGATCCTGGGCGTCGGTGTTCTTCAGCAGGAACCCCGCGGCCCCGGCCCGCAACGCCCCGAACACGTACTCGTCGAGGTCGAAGGTGGTCAGGACCAGCACGTCCGCCAGTCGCTCCCCGACGACCTCGCGGGTCGCCGACACCCCGTCCATACGTGGCATCTGGATGTCCATCAGCACCAGGTCGGGCCGCAGCTCCCGGGCCAGCTCCACCGCCCGCTCGCCGTCGGCCGCCTCGCCGACCACCTCGAGAGATCGTGCTGCTCGCCGTCACCGCGGTCGACCTCGAGAACGGCGCCGCGCCCGACTGGAAGCACGGCCTGGCCGCCGTATACATCGGCTACACGGTCGGTCTCGGCCATTCCACCGTCAAGTGGGCCGACGCCCGCTTCGCGCACCGCTTCGCCGGCGGACCGCCGCCGGTGCGCCCGCCGAAGTACGGCACCGCCCGCGCGTTCCACGAGTGGAAGGTGGCCGGCCGCTGGACGCTCGCGGCCGCGGTCGCCCTCGCCCTCCTCCAGGCCGCCGCCTGGTACGTCGGCGGCGACGGCGACACCAGCTCACTGCGCGCCTGGCAGCAGCGCATGCTCTGGGTGATCGGCATCAACCTGATCATCGCGTCGAGCTACACGCTGTTCCCGAAGCGCGCGAAGATCAGCGACTAGCGCTCCCCGCCGGGCACCCGGCTGACCGCCAGGGCCCAGCCGACCCCCGGACCCCCGGCAGGGGCTTGTTCAGCGCTCGCCGCCGGGCACCCACAGCGCGTCCCGGGTCTCTTTGTTGGCCGTCCGCGCGAGGATGCTGTGTTTCCCGGGGGTCGACCCCCGGACCCCCGGCCGGGGCTTGTTCAGCGCTCGCCGCCGGGCACCCACAGGACGTCCCGGGTCTCTTTGTTGGCCGTCCGCGCGAGGATGCTGTGTTTCCCGGGGGTCGACCCCCGGACCCCCGGCCGGGGCTTGTTCAGCGCTCGC
>NZ_JBEXPR010000002.1:408156-423192 GCF_040612135.1 Streptomyces sp. NPDC006458
GCCGCCGGGCACCCACAGCACGTCCCCGGTCTCCTTGTTCGCCGTCCGCGCGAGGATGAACAGCAGGTCCGACAGGCGGTTGAGGTACGTCGCCGTGAGCGGGTTCATGACCTCGCCGTGCACCTCCAGCGCCGCCCACGTCGACCGCTCGGCCCGGCGTACGACCGTGCAGGCCTGGTGCAGCAGCGCCGCGCCCGGGGTGCCGCCCGGCAGGATGAAGGACCTCAGCTTCTCCAGCCGCTCGTTGAAACGGTCGCAGTCGGCCTCCAGCTTGTCGACGTAGAACTGCTCGACCCTCAGCGGCGGGTACTCCGGGTTCTCCACCACGGGCGTCGACAGATCCGCACCCACGTCGAACAGGTCGTTCTGCACCCGGGTGAGGACCGCGACGACCTCCTCCTCCAGCCCGCCCAGCGCGATCGCCGCCCCGATGACCGCGTTGGCCTCGTTGGCATCGGCGTACGCGGAGATCCGCAGATCGGTCTTGGCGACCCGGCTCATGTCCCCGAGGGCGGTGGTGCCCTGGTCGCCGGTCCTGGTGTAGATGCGCGTCAGATTGACCATGGCGCCAATGTAATCGCTGCCCGGACGAGCCCCGGCGGCGTAGTACTCCTCTTCCTTCGTCGAGCCCGGGTGCTGACGACGGCCCGAGTCGTCGGGGGAGAGCCGGGAGGACGGGACCGCCTGCCGCGCTGTGGGGACCATCCGGCTGGAACGCGCCGCGCGTATCGCCGGACGAAGATCACGGCCGTCCGGCGCCGGGTCCGTGAGCGGCGCCGGGGCTCCCATGGCCGGTCCCGATCGGGCCATTCTCGGCAAAGGGGGGCACGCGAAGAACATTTCGGCCTCGTCGGCATGCGGGTCGCGGGGCGCCAACCAGCCTGCCCCCGCAAGGAAGTAGAGCTTCGGCCGGTGCGGCCGGAATGCCTGCGGCCCAGGTCGGGGGAGGATCGCCCGGTCCGTCAGCTGAGACGTGACGGTTGTCTCACGCCCTGAGACCGTGACACGCATTACTTACCGGTTTCCCGGACCCTCACGAGCGCTATCGTCCGCCGCAGAGCCATACGTAAACAGCGTGTAAGGGGAGTCGGAGTGGCACGGAAGCTTGCCGTCATCGGGGCCGGTCTCATGGGTTCCGGCATCGCTCAGGTCTCCGCGCAGGCGGGTTGGGACGTCGTCCTGCGCGATGTCACCGACGAGGCGCTCAAGCGCGGCACGGACGGCATCAAGGCGTCGTACGACAAGTTCGTGAGCAAGGGCAAGCTGGACGCCGCCGACGCCGAGGCGGCGCTCGGGCGGATCACCGTGACGACCGACCTCGACGCGGCGGCGGACGCCGATGTCGTGGTCGAGGCCGTCTTCGAGAAGCTTGAGGTCAAGCACGAGATCTTCCGTGCGCTCGACAAGATCGTGCGCCCGGAGGCCGTGCTCGCCTCCAACACCTCCGCCATCCCGATCACCAAGATCGCGGCCGTCACCGAGCGCCCCGAGCGGGTCGTCGGCGTGCACTTCTTCTCGCCGGTGCCGATGATGCAGCTCGTCGAGCTGGTGCGCGGCTACAAGACCAGCGACGAGGCGCTCGCCACCGCGCGGGAGTTCGCCGAGTCCGTCGGCAAGACCTGCATCGTCGTCAACCGCGACGTGGCCGGCTTCGTGACCACCCGGCTGATCTCCGCCCTCGTCGTGGAGGCCACCAAGCTCTACGAGTCGGGCGTGGCCACCGCCGAGGACATCGACCTGGCCTGCCGGCTGGGCTTCGGGCACGCCATGGGCCCGCTGGCCACCGCGGACCTCACCGGCGTCGACATCCTGCTGCACGCCACCGGCAACATCTACACCGAGACCCAGGACGAGAAGTTCGCCCCGCCGGAGCTGATGCGCCGGATGGTGGACGCCGGTGACATCGGCCGCAAGAGCGGGCAGGGCTTCTACAAGCACTGAAAACCGCACACGCCCCACAGGTGTCACACCCAGGGGTGAATTCGGTATCGGTTCGCTTACGGACGGCAACCTCTGACACCTCAACACCGTCAGAGGTTGCAACCGTAGCTCGTACAGCGCGGCATCACACTCATCGCATCGCGGAGCACGAGACGCACGCACGGGAGTTCTTATGTACATCAGGGGCGACCACACCGAGGTGGTCGTCGGGGGCCGCCTCGACGTTCGCAGTGCCGCGGACGCCCGTACGGTCCTGCACTCGGCCGTCGACGACGGAGCCGGCGACCTGGTTCTCGACCTGTCGGAGCTGGACTCCTGGGACGCCACCGGGCTCGGCGTGATCATGGGAGCCCACCGGCGGGCCGGCCGCTGCGGCCGCCGCCTGGTGCTGCGCGGTGTGCCGCCGCAGATGCAGCGCCTGCTCGTGGCCACCCGGCTGCACCGGATTCTGGCCATCGAGGGCGGTCTCGGGGTGGAGTCGCTGCCCCGGGTATGAGCCCCGGTACGGGCGGTGACCAGGACCGGACGCCTCAGGGCCTGTCCGGCGAATTCCCGCCTGCCCGGCGACGCCTGGCGGACAGGGCCGGACGGCGAATCACCCGACGCGCCCAATCATCACGAGACCGTGACGTCTCGGACGGGCCCCCACCCCGGGCTGTCGTAGAACCGGATCGAAGGTTTACGGTTCGACTGCCCGCCGTCAGAAACCCATCGGCGGGTACCGGACCAGAAGCGACAGCGCAGCGTGCAGCAAGGCCGGGAGGGGCTACCGCCACACCACGCTTTTGGGGGGGCTTGAACCTATGGACCCGTCCACCCGGGGACCCGAGGACCACGGCCACGACAACGGACGTGCCTCCCGCCCGAACGCCTTCGAGGGCGGCACGGGACACCCGCCGCGCCAGCGCCCGCCCCGGGACGCCATCACGCCCGAACTCGGCCAGCACGCGCCCGCCCAGGCCCGCATGTCCGAGCTCGTCTCCGGCGAGTACCTGCTCACCGTCAACCCCGTCGACGGCAGCGAGATCGAGCTCTGCCCGCCCGCCCGGCGCCCCGCCCGCCCGGAGAAGCTCACCCCCGCCGAACGCGCCGAGACCGCCCGCGCCGCCGCGCCGCCGGTCCCGCCCGGCCCGCTCCGCCCCGAAGTGCCGCTGCTGGGCCGCAAGGACGAGCACGAGCGCCTCGTACGGCTCCTCGCCCGCGGCCGCTCCATACGCCTGACCGGTCCCGGCGGATCCGGCCGCACCCGCCTCCTCGACCTCGTCGCCCGCGACTGCGCCGACCTCGCCCCCGACGGCGTGGTCCGCCTCAGCGGCTTCCACCGCACCGTCGACGACCTGCTGCACGACCTCTTCCACGCCGTCCACCGCGCCCCCGACCAGCGACTGGGACGCGACGAACTCCTCGACCGCGTCGGCGAGATCGGCGCCGTCGTCGTCCTGGACGACATCGAGTTCGGCGGCGCCGCCCTCGACGCGCTGCTGGACGCCACCCCCGAGTGCGCCTTCCTGGTCGCCGCCACCCCCGACGTGCCCGCGCCCTCCGCCGAGGCCGACTTCGAAGAGCTCCTCCTCGACGGCCTCGACCGCGCGGGCGGACTGAAGCTGCTGGAGTCCGCCGTCGGCCGCACACTCTCCGAGGACGAGGCGAACTGGGCCGGCGACCTGTGGTTCGAGTCCGAGGGCCTGCCCCTGCGGTTCGTCCAGGCCGGGGCCCTGCTGCGGCAGCGCGACCGGCTGCGCGCGGGCGCCGACGCCCTCGACGAGTACGGCGTCTTCGAGCCGGACGTCCCGGTCGAGGACCTCCCGGCCCCCGGCGACGAGCCGCCCGCCGACGAGGTGCCCCTGCCCTCGCTCGCCGAGGGAGCCGCGCCCGCCGCACTCCTCGCCTCCCGGCTCAGCTCCTCCGCCCGCGCCACCCTGCGCTTCGCCGTCGCCCTCGGCGGCGAGGTCCCGCACCAGGCGCATCTGCCCGCGCTGGTGGGCGACACGCACGCCGACGCCGCCCTCGGCGAACTCCTCGGCTGCGCTCTGGTCAGCCCGGTCGGCGCCCGCTACCGGCTCGCCGCCGGTGTGCTGACCCAGCTGGAGGCCGCCGGATACGGCGACGAGGCCGACACCCGTGCCCTGACCGTGGCCCAGCACTACGCCTGGTGGACGGGCCACCCCTCGGTCACCCCGGAGCGCGTGTGCGCCGAGGCGGACGCCGTGCTCAGTGCGCTGAGCGCGCTGGTTCCGCTGACCACCGTGCCGCCCGAGGACGAGGAGAGCCCGGCCGTACAGCTGGCCCGCGCGGCCGCGCCCGCGTTCGCCGCGGGCCTCGACTGGAGCGCCTGGGAGCGGGCGCTGCGCTCCGGCGCCGAGGCCGCCCGGCTGGCCGGTGCCGTCGGCGAACAGGCCTACTTCCACCACGAGCTCGGCGTCCTCGCCCTGTGCGGCGGACAGTTCGACCGCGCCCGCGCCGAACTGGAGGCGTCCACCGGGCTGCGCGGCGCCCTCGCCGACAAGCGCGGCACGGTCGCCGGCCGCAGGGCACTCGCCCTGGTGGACGACCGCTCCGGTACGACCCCGCGGCCGGGGCTGCCGCTCGCCGTCGGCGCGGCACTGCCCGAGACCCGCCACGAGGAGGCGGCGGGCGCGCCCGGTGTCCCGTCGGCGCTCACGCCGTTCCCGGCGCTGCGGCGCTCCGAGGACGACTCCTCCGGGCTGGTGACGGACCGGCACCCCGCGGGAACCGCGCCGTTTCGCGCGGTGCGCGGCGGGCTGCGCGGGCTGGCCCGGCGCAACCTGGTCGCGGCGGGCGCGGGCGCGCTGCTCGTCGCGGTCCTGGGCACGGTCGTGACCCTGGGCGCGACGTCCGACCACGACGCCGACGACCCCTCGGGCCGGGTGGGGGTCAATCCCACGGTCAGTCAGGACGAGGGCGACGACAGCCTGGGCTCCGACGAGGCTCCCGAGACCGGCGGCGACACCGGCACGGCCACCAGCCGCCCGACCGACCCCGGCCCCGACGGCACCGGGGGCACCCCGGACGACCCGGCCACGGTCCCCGTGCAGAACTATCCCGCGCCCACCCCGAGCGCAACCGGCGGCCCGACCTCCCGGCCGTCGAGCTCGCCCTCGAAGTCGCCGACCCACAGGCCGACGAGCCGTCCCTCCACGTCCCCGTCGAAGCCGCCGTCCCAGTCGGCGACACCGTCCTCGACTCAGAGCGGCACCCCGTCGGGGACCCCGAGCGGCACGCCCTCGGGAACGCCGAGCACGACCGACTCGGCGAGCGGCGCGGCGACGGCCTCGGCGAGCGCCTCGGATTCCGCCCGGGAGGGCACCGCGAGCGCCCCCGCCGACGTCATCTGACCCCCGGCGGCAGCCGGCGCCGTCCGGCCCACGGCGGCACGCGTCGGGGCCGGGCTCCCCTGGGGGAACCCGGCCCCGAGTGCCGTACGGACGAAGGCGCCCGGCTCAGAACAGCCGCAGCTTGTCGTCCTCGATGCCGCGCATGGCGTTGTAGTCCAGGACCTGGCAGCCGATGCCGCGGTCGGTGGCGAGGACGCGGGCCTGGGGCTTGATCTCCTGGGCGGCGAAGATGCCGCGGACCGGCGCGAGGTGCGGGTCGCGGTTCAACAGCTCCAGGTAGCGGGTGAGTTGCTCGACGCCGTCGATCTCGCCGCGGCGCTTGATCTCGACCGCGACGGTCTGTCCCTCGGCGTCGCGGCACAGGATGTCGACCGGGCCGATGGCCGTCATGTACTCGCGCCGGATGAGCGTGTAGCCGTCGCCCAGCGTCTCGATGCGGTCGGCGAGCAGTTCCTGGAGGTGTGCTTCCACGCCGTCCTTGATCAGCCCCGGGTCCACGCCCAGTTCGTGCGAGGAGTCGTGGAGGACTTCCTCCATCGTGATGATCAGTTTCTCGCCCGCCTTGTTGACGACGGTCCATACGCCCTCTTCGTCCCCCGCGCCCTCCTTCAGAGTGCAGGGCGGCGACATCCAGTTCAAGGGTTTGTAGGCCCGGTCGTCGGCGTGGATCGAGACGCTCCCGTCCGCCTTGACCAGGATCAGACGGGGTGCCGAGGGCAGGTGAGCGGTGAGCCGGCCGGCGTAGTCGACGGAACACCGGGCAATGACGAGACGCATGGTCCGCAACGCTACTCGACGGCCAGGGGTGGACGCGATTCGCCCGTCCGTCGCCCACCACCGCCCTCAGCCGTCGCTCAGGGTGGCGTCCCTTTTGATCCAGAAGGGTCCTGTTCGGTAGTGGCTGATTGTGCGCGGGCCCGGAGTTCCCTATGTGCGCATTCTCCTGGTGCCGTCACCGTCCGTTGCCTACCGTATTAAACGGGAGGTTGCGATGTGTGTACGCAGCGTGTCGGAAATCGCGAACTCCCGTTTCTGTCCGGCAACCCCTGCGTCGCGGGGGTGCGAGAGGAGAACCCATGTCGCTCGACGTCTCACCGGCCCTACTCGAACAGGCCGAGCGAGGCGAGGTCGACGAAGCAGCCTTCGTCGACTGCGTCCGGACCTCCCTGCCCTACGCATGGGAGATGATCAGCTCCCTGGTGGCCCAGCTGAAGGTGGACGGCGGACAGTTCGCCGACAACCAGACGCCTCCGCCGGACGAGCAGGCACGCGGTCAGCTGCTGCGTGCGCTGGCGAGTGACGCCATACGCGGTGCGCTGCAACGGCACTTCGGGGTGCGACTGGCCTTCCAGAACTGCCACCGGGTGGCGGTGTTCCCGACGGACGACTCCGTCGACCAGACGCTGGCCCGCTTCACCTCGGTCCGCAGTCAGTTGCTGAACCAGTCCCCGGAGCTGCGGGACTGCTGAGGCCTTGAACGACACGCTTGCCGCTCCGTACGGGGGGAGGTGCAGTTCGGCCGGGGCGGCAAGCAGCCCGCGGGACACGGCGCTTCAGCGCAGCTGTGGCAGGACTTCCGCGCCGAGCCGCCGTACGTTCTCCTCCGTGGCCGCGAGGTCGCCGGAGCCCTCGACGAGCAGGGCGAAGCGGGAGACTCCGGTCCGCTCGGCCGTCGCGGCGAGCCGGTCCGCGCACAGCCGGGGGGTGCCCACCGGGTGCAGCCCGCAGAGCAGTTCGGTGTACGCCAGGGGATCGCGCATCCGGCGCTCGCGGCCGTCCACGGTGACATGCGCGTCGAGCCCCTGCCTGAGCCAGCCCGGCATCGCCTTCAGCAGGGCCTCGGCCGCGTCCGTGCGCCGGTCGGCGATCTGGCAGACACCGGCCGACACATGGGCCGCGTCCCGGATCTCCTCGGCGGGGCGCCCGGCCGCGCGGGCGTGCCGCCGCCACAGGGCGAGCATCTCGGCCTTCTCCTCGTCGCCGACATGCATGCCCAGCAGCATCGGCAGCCCCCGCTCGGCGGCCAGCCGGACGGTCGCCGGGGAGGTGCAGGCGACCAGCATCTCCGGACCGGCGGCGTCCGTCAGGGACTCCGACGGCCGTGGCACGACGGGGACTTCACGGAACACGAAGTGCTCCCCGGCGGCCGACACGCGCGCCTCGCGCAGCCAGCGCACCAGCAGATCGAGTGATTCCGGGAACCTCTTCTCGTACGCGTCCAGGCCCGTGCCGAACACCTCCAGGTCCACCCACGGTCCGCCCCGGCCGACGCCCAGCGAGAAGCGGCCGCCGCTCGTCAGATGCAGCAGCGCGGCCTGCTCGCCGAGCGTCACGGGGTGGGTGGTGGGCAGTACGGAGACCGCGGTGCCCACCCGGATCCGGCGGGTGCGGCCCAGCAGCAGCGCGGCCAGGGTGACCGCGGACGGGCAGATGCCGTACGGCACGAAGTGGTGCTCCGCCAGCCAGACCGCGTCCAGCCCGGCCTCCTCGGCGACCTCCGCCGAGCGCACCGCCCGGTGCAGCGCCTCCCCCTGGCCCTGCCCCGGGAACTGGGCCGCCAGCACGAAACTTCCTACGCGCATCGCAACTTCCTGCTTCCTTGGCTCCGACACGGAGCTCCCCCACCCGGCATAACCGTCCGACACGTGCCGAGGACACGGCCTGACGGATGAATTTGCGGATTGTCTGCGGAATGGGCCGTCCCGGTGGGGACGGGCGAGCCCCACGGACCGCCGGGTGCCCTCCTGCGCGCCGCGTACGCTGGACACGGACCGTGCTTCCTGTATAGCCCCGTGAGGTGTTCTGTGTCCCCGCGTCGCAACCGACCCAAGGGTGGCGAATCCCCGTCCGGCCGCAGCGCCGAGGACGACCGGCCGGGCCGCTACGGCGGCTGGGAGTCCTCGGAGGACTGGCGGGGCGAGGACTGGACGGTACGGCACGTGGCGGGCGCGAGTGTGCAGGGCAAGACCTACCGCTGCCCCGGCTGCGACCAGATGATCCCCTCCGGCGTCCCGCACCTGGTGGCCTGGCCCGCGCACGCGGGCGTGGACGACCGCCGGCACTGGCACAAGGCGTGCTGGAACGCGCGGGACCGCCGCACCGCACCGGTGCAGCGGTCCCGGAACGCGCCCAGATTCTAGTGCCCCGACAGGCAACGTTCGCCCCGTCGCGACGCCCGGCACGCCCTCTCGCCGCACCGGGCACAGACCCAAGTACACCCAGTACGAGGGCCTGCACCCGGCACACCGAGAGCACCCGCCGGACGCCGCTCCTTGACGGGCAAACGCTGCGTGCCGGGGCACTAGTGCCGACGGGCGGGTCGGAGCGGTTCTACACGTCCCGTCGTTCCAGCAGGACGTAGGCGCCGGCGAAGGCCGCGCCGACCGCGACCAGCATGATCCACAGCGGGTCCCAGCCCGACGGGCCGGTCTCCGTGAGGGAGTTGGAGTAGAAGACGCTCAGCTGGTTCGGGATCGAGTACTCGAACAGCGCCTGGCGCACGTCCTCCAGCGACGACGAGAACATGAACAGCGCGATCACCAGCGGCGCGAGCACGGCCGCGATCATGATCGTGATGGCGCCCGCCGAGTGCCGGATGACCGAGCCGATCAGCAGCGCCAGCAGGCCGAGCAGGGCGAGGTAGAGGGAGACGCCCACGGTCCCCTTGAACCACTCCGCCCCGGTGGGCTCCCGCGCCTCGTCGAGCAGGCCGACCTGGACGAGGGCGACGAGGCCCGAGGACACCAGCGTCACCACGAACGCCAGCGCGAAGAACACGAGCGACTTCGCCGCGAGCACCCGGCCCCGGGTGGGGCAGGCGGTCATGGTCGTGCGGATCATGCCGGTGCCGTACTCGGAGGCCGTGGTCAGCACGCCCAGCGTGATCAGGCACATGTTGCCGAGCAGCAGCCCGAAGAAGCCGAGGCCGAGCGGGTTCTCGTCGCCGAGGTCGGCGTCGGAGGAGTTGGCCGCCACCAGCAGGCCGGTCAGCAGACCGATGCCGACGACCAGCAGGACGAAGACGCCCAGCGTCCACATCGTGGAGCGGATCGACTTGATCTTCGTCCACTCCGAGGCGATGGCGTGCCCCAGATGCGTGCGCACCACGGGGATGGGCGAGCTGTAGGCGGCGTGCGGCGGACCGGCCGGCGCCTGCCACTCGGGCGCGGCCTGCGGCATCGGGTGCTGGGGCGTGCTCATCGGAGGTCCTCGGGCTTGTTCGGGGCGGCTGCGGAGGGGGCGGACGCGGGCGGCTGCGGCGCCGGGGCCTGAGGGGCGGCCTGCGGGGCGCCGGCCGGAGCCTGGGGCCCGGGGGCACCTTGCGGGGCGGCGGGCGGCTGCGGCGCGGCGGCCGGCGCACCCGGCACCGGCTGGCCGAAGCCGGGCTGAGCCGCGCCCGGTGCCGCCTGGAGGTACGGGTTCTGGCCCTGCGGCGCGGCGAAGGGCTGTCCGCCCTGCTGGGGCGGCGGCGGGGCGTACCAGCCGGGCTGGCCCTGCCCGGGCACCGGCATGGGCGGCTGGGCGCCGGGCGGCAGGGGCTGCTGGAGGCCGGCCTTCTGGTCGATGGTGGAGCGGTAGTCCACCGCCCCCTGGGTCATCCGCATGTACGCCTCCTCCAGCGAGGCCTGGTGCGGCGACAGCTCCCACAGCCGTACGTCGGCGTCGTACGCGATGTCGCTGATGCGGGGCAGGGGCAGCCCGGTCACCCGCAGGGCGCCGTCCTGCTCGGGCAGCACATGGGCGCCCGCCTCGGTCAGCGCGGAGCTCAGCTTCTCGCGCAACTGCGGCTCGGTGTCCGGGGTGCGCACGCGCGCGAAGCCCGCGGAGTTCGCCGCGATGAAGTTCTGGACGCTCATGTCGGCGAGCAGCTGGCCGCGGCCGATCACGATGAGGTGGTCGGCGGTCAGCGCCATCTCGCTCATCAGGTGCGAGGAGACGAAGACCGTACGGCCCTCCGCCGCGAGCGCCTTCATCAGGTTGCGCACCCACAGGATGCCCTCGGGGTCGAGGCCGTTGACCGGCTCGTCGAAGAGCAGCACCTGGGGGTCGCCGAGCAGCGCGGCGGCGATGCCGAGGCGCTGGCCCATGCCGAGCGAGAAGCCCTTGGAGCGCCTGCGGGCGACGTCCTGGAGGCCGACGACGCCGAGCACCTCGTCGACGCGGCGGGCCGGGATGCCGGACAGCTGGGCGAGGCTGAGCAGGTGGTTGCGGGCCGAGCGGCCGCCGTGCACGGCCTTGGCGTCGAGCAGCGCACCGACCTGGCGGGGCGCGTTCGGCAGCTTGCGGTACGGGTAGCCGCCGATCGTCACCTGCCCGGAGGAGGGGTTGTCCAGCCCGAGGATCATCCTCATCGTGGTCGACTTGCCCGAGCCGTTCGGCCCGAGGAAGCCGGTGACGGCGCCGGGCCGCACCTGGAAGGAAAGGTTGTACACAGCGGTCTTGTCGCCGTAGCGCTTGGTCAGGCCGACTGCCTCGATCATGCTCCGCACCCATCGAGAGGTTCAGGACAGCGGGGCACACGCCCCCGTAAGGGTTAGGAGGATACCGAGGCGCTGACGGTTCCCTCCAAGAGGAGGTAAAAGCGATCGCCCATTCGAAGGTGACTCACGCGTCCCGCCGCTTCAGCAGCGCGTATCCGCCGACCAGGGCCGCGGCCACCCACAGTGCCATGATCCCGAGCCCGCCCCAGGGGCCGTACGGGGTGTCGTCGTCGACCGGGCGCACCACCTGCATGATCCGGCTGCCGGCCTGGTCGGGGAGATAGCGGCCGATCTTCTCGGTGGCGCCGACGTTGCCGAGGATGTTGGAGATCAGGAAGAAGAACGGCATCAGGATGCCGAGCGAGAGCATGGGGGAGCGCAGCATCGCGGCCACACCCATGGAGAACATCGCGATGAGCGCCATGTAGAGGCCGCCGCCGATGACCGCCCGCAGCACACCCTCGTCGCCGATCGACGCCTTCAGCGAGCCCAGCACCGACTGGCCGAGGAAGAACGTGGCGAAGCTGGTCGCCATCCCGACCGCCAGGGCCAGCGCGGCGGCCACGGCGACCTTGCTGAACAGAAAGGTCGCCCGCTGCGGTACGGCGGACAGCGAGACCCGGATCATGCCGGTGCTGTACTCGTTGGACACCACCAGCACCCCGAACACGATCATCGCGAGCTGGCCGAGGCTCATCCCGGCGAAGCTGATGAAGGTCGGGTCGAAGGAGAGCTTGTCGCGGGCGTCGAGGTTGTCGAACTCGTTCTTCGACAGTGCCGAGATCAGCATGCCGAGCGCGATGGTGACCACCACGGAGAGGGAGAGCGTCCACACCGTGGACGCCACCGAGCGGATCTTGGTCCACTCGGACCGGATGACCTGTGTGGTCGCCATGCTCAGCCCTTCTTCCAGTCCTCGCCCCACCGCGGCCGTTGCTGCTGTGGCGGCGGCTGCTGCGCGGGAGGCCTGTCGGTGTGCGCGTGATACTCGACGGACTCGGCCGTCAGCCGCATGAACGCCTCCTCCAGGGAGGCCTGCTGGGGGCTCAGCTCGTGCAGCACGACCTGGTTGTGCGCGGCCAGCTCACCGATCCGCTCGGGCTTGCCGCCGTCGACCTCCAGCACCCCGCTGCCGGTCTCCACCACCGTGATCCCGGCCCGGTGCAGCACGTCGAGCAGCCGCTCGCGCTGCGGGGAGCGCACCCGGACGTAGGTCCGTGAGTTGCGGGCGATGAAATCGGCCATGGAGGTGTCCGCGAGCAGCCGGCCCTGTCCGATGACGACGAGGTGGTCGGCGGTCAGCGCCATCTCGCTCATCAGGTGCGAGGAGACGAACACCGTCCGGCCCTGGGCCGCCAGGGATTTCATCAGGTTGCGGATCCAGTGGATGCCCTCGGGGTCGAGCCCGTTGACCGGCTCGTCGAACATCAGGATGCGCGGATCGCCGAGCAGCGCGGCCGCGATGCCGAGCCGCTGCCCCATGCCGAGCGAGAACCCCTTGGCCTTCTTGCGGGCGACCGCGGTCAGGCCCACCGTGTCCAGCACCTCGTGCACCCGGTCGCGGTGGATGCCGTTGCTCTGCGCCAGGCACAGCAGATGGTTGAAGGCGGTGCGGCCGCCGTGCACGGCCTTGGCGTCGAGGAGGGCGCCGATGTACTTGAGGGGGTCCTTCAGCCGGTCGTAGTGCCTGCCGTCGATGCGCACGTCCCCGGCCGTCGGCCGGTCGAGCCCGAGCATCATGCGCATGGTGGTGGACTTCCCGGCGCCGTTCGGGCCGAGGAAGCCCGTGACGATGCCCGGCCGGACCGTGAAGGTGAGGTTGTTGACCGCCACCTTCTCGCCGTACCGCTTGGTCAGTCCCTCTAGCTCGATCATGCGGCCACGCTAAAACGGGACAAAGCCCTCTGCCACCGGAGTGACAGAGGGCTCGTCAGGTGTTCAGCGCAGGGACGCCGGAGGGTTACCGGGACTGCTGCGCCGGGACGCCGCGGGAGATCGGCTCGTCGTCGGCCGGGGTGCCGGCCGCGGCCACCGCGGCACCGGTCAGCGTGGCGAGCATCTCGCGGACGTTCGTCAGCTGCGCGTTGATCGAGTCGCGGCGGTTGGTGAGGGCGGCCAGCTCGCGCTCGGATTCCGAACGGATGCGGTCGGCCTTGGCGTTGGCGTCGGCCACGATGTCCTCGGCCTGGCGCTGAGCGGTCTCCACCGTCTGGCGGGCGCGGCGCTCGGCGTCCGTGCGCAGCTTCTCCGCCTCCAGGCGCAGCTGCTCGGCGCGGTGCTCGATCTCCGCGAGGCGCTTCTCGGCCTTGGCCTGACGCGAGGCCAGGTCGCGCTCGGACTGCTCGCGGCGCTTGGCCAGGTTGGTCTCGAAGTCGGCGGCGGCCTGCGCGGCCTTGGCGCGGGTCTCCTCGAAGAGCGCGTCGGCCTCCTCGCGCTTGGACTGCGCGTCCTTCTGGGCGTCGGAACGCAGCTGGGCGGCCTCGCTCTGGGCCTTCTCGACGATCCGGACGCCGTCGTCCTCGGCCTTGGACTTGCGCTCGGCCGCGAACGACTCGGCGTCGTTGCGCACCTGCTGGGCGGCCGACTCGGCGAGCTCGCGGTGCTGCTCGGCCGCGCGACGGGCCTCCTCGCGCAGGTCCTTGGCCTCTTCCTCGGCCAGGCGCAGGATCTTCTCGACCCGCGCGCCGAGACCGGCGTACGACGGCTCGGCGTCGCTTACCTGGGTCTGGGCGTTCTGCGTCTCGAGGTGGAGTTCCTCGATGCGCTTTTCCAGCGCGGTGATGCGGGAGAGAGCGCTGTCACGGTCGGAGACGAGCTTGGAGATACGTTCGTCCACCTGAGCGCGGTCGTACCCACGCCGCACAAGCTCGAAGCCGTAGGGGGAAGTGTCGCTCATGGGATTCCTGTCAAATGAGACCGGTGAGGTGATAGGTGGAATCCTAGGGGTCGGAACGGTGTGTCATCGAGCGGATGCGTGTTTGATCTGGAGAATGACACCCCTTTTGGGTGGCTGACCCCCGGATCGCTTGCCAAGTCCTGGGTAAAGCTCGCTGAACATCTGGGGACAAAGCCCCCAGAACACCCCGGAACGCCTCCGCCTGACTAACCGTCCGACGGCTTGCCACCCGAACGGGGCGCTCCCACCGTGGCGCCCGCCCTGACACCCGCGTCCTTGCCCGCGGACGGAGCCTCGAAGGACTCCAGCGCCTCCAGCACGTCCTGGACCCGGGAGATCTCGGCGTTGATGTCCTCGCGCCGGCGCACCAGCACCTCCAGCTCCCGCTTGCCCTCCTCGACCGTCGCCCGGGCCTCCCGGATCGCCTCGGCCCTGAGCTCCTCGGCCTCCTTGATCAGCGAGGCCTTCTTCTGCTCGGCCTCCTTCAGCAGACCCTCGGCCTTACGCACCGCCGCGATGCGCACCTTGCTCGCCTCGGAGCTCGCCTCCGACACCAGGTCCTTGGCCTTCGCCTTGGCCTTCTCCAACTGCTCCTCGGAGGCCCTGATCAGCGCGTCACAGCGGTCGCCGGTCGACTTCATCGTCTCCGCCGCCTCCCGGCGGGCCCGCTCGTGCAGCTCCTCGATCTCGGACGTGATGCGCTCGCGCAGCTCCTCCGCGCGCTCTCTTATCGCCGTCGCGTCCCGGCGCGCCCCGACCAGCAGCTCATCGGCGTCCGTACGGGACTGCTCCACCCGCGAGTTGCCCTCGATGGTCGCCTCGGAGACGATCCGGTCCGCCTCCTTACGCGCCGCGCCCACCATCGTGTCGGCCTGCGACTCGGCGTCCGCGGTCGTCTTCAGTGCCTGCTGCTGCGCCTCGGCGAGCAGCTTGTCGGCCTCGGCCGCGGTCTCCGTGATCAGCGTGTCGACCTGCTCGGCCGCCTCCGAACGCCGCTTGTTGGCGTCCCGGCGCGCCTCGTCCAGCGTGCGCTCGGCCTCCTCGCGGGCGGCCGTGGTGACCCGCTCCGCCTCCTGGGCCGCCTCGGCGCGCAGCCGCCCGGCCTCCGCGCGCAGCCGCTCGGCGTGCTGCTGCGCCGAACCGACCGTCTCCGACGCCTCGGCGCGCAGCCGCTCCGCCTCGCCGGTCGCCTCCGCCATCAGCCGCTCGGCGGCGGACTGCGTCTCGACCCGCACCCGCTCGGTCTCCGCGGCCGTCTCGGTGGTGAGCCGCTCCGCCTCGCCGGTCGCCTCCGCCATCAGCCGCTCGGCGGCGGACTGCGTCTCGACCCGCACCCGCTCGGTCTCCGCGGCCGTCTCGGTGG
>NZ_JBEXPR010000002.1:423290-453274 GCF_040612135.1 Streptomyces sp. NPDC006458
GGTGAGCCGCTCCGCCTCGCTCCGGGCCTCGGTGATGAGGGTGTCCGCCTGCGTCGCCGCGTCCGACCGGATGCGGTTGGCGTCCTCGCGGGCGTCCGCCCGGGTGCGCGCCGCGTCCTGGTCGGCCTGCGCGATGGTGTCCGACGCCTCGGTGCGCACCCGCTGGGCGTGCTCGGAGGCGTCCGCGCGCAGCCGCTCGGACTCGGCCATCGCCTCCGCCATCGTCCGCGCGGCGAGCGCCTTCGCGGCCTCCGCCTCCTCGGACGCCTCGCGGCGCACCCGGTTGGCGTCCTCGCCGGCCCGCTCCCGCTCGGCGTAGGCGTCGGAGCGGACCCGGTCCGCCTCCTCCTCGGCCTCCCGGCGGGTACGGTCCGCCGCGTGCTCGGCGGCCGAGCGCAGCCCGGAGATCTCCTCCTGCGCCTGCTCGTGCAGGCCCGCAACCGACTCCCGCACCTGCTGGGCGTGCTGCTCGGCGGCCGACACCAGCTCCGTCGCGCGCCGGTCGGCCTCCTCGACCAGGCGGGTCGCCTCGGCCTGCGCCTCCTCCACACGGTTGCGCGCGCTCGCCAGCAGCTCCTCGCTCTGCTCGCGGGCCCGCTCGCGCTCCTGGTCGGCCTCCTGCCGGGCCGAACCCAGCAGCTCCTCGGCCTCGCGGCGGCGCCGGGCGGCCTCCTCCTGCGCGGCGGCCAGCGTCTCCGACGCCTCGGTGCCGAGGCGCTCGGCGGCGGCCTGCGCCTCCGCGCGCATCCGGTCGGCGCTGTCCTGCGCCTCCTGCCGCAGCCGCTCCGCCTCGGTCGCGGCCTCCGTGCGCAGCCGTACGGCAACGGACTCGCCCTCGGCGCGGGAGGCCGACGCGTCGGCGGCGGCCTCGTCGCGCAGCCGCTCCGCCTCGGTCTCCGCCTGCTGCTGGAGCGCACGGATGCGTTCGGCGGCCTCGGCGCGCAGCCTGTCGGTCTCCTCGGCGGCCTCGCGGCGGATGCGCTCGGCCTCCTCCCGGGCCTCGCTCAGCGCCTGTTCGGCGGACACCAGACGCTGCTCGGCCTCGGTGTGCTGCCGGGTCAGCTCCTCGACGGCCGCCGCCTGCCGGGCCGCGAGTGCCCGCTCGGTCTCCTCGCGCAGCTCCTGCGCGGACCGCTCGGCGTCCGCGCGGATGCCGTCGGCCTGCTCCACGATCTCCTCGCGGTGGCGCTCGGCCTCCGCGCGGGTGCGCTCCAGGGTCTCCTCGGCCTGCCGGCGCAGGCTCGTCGCGCGCTCGATCGCCTCGGTGCGGACCTTCTCGCTGTCCGTCGTCGCGGTGCGGCGCAGCTCGTCGGCGTCGGCCTTCGCCTTCGCCAGCAGTTCCTCGGCGGACCGCGCCGCCTCCTCGATCTGCGCGACCGCCTCACGGCGGGCCTCCGCGCGGATCCTCTCGCCCTCGCCGACGGCCTCCGAGCGCAGGTTCTCGGCCTCGCCGCGCAGACGGCGCGCCTCTTCCTGGAGCTCGACCGTCTTGGCGCGGTACTCCTCGGTGTCGTCCTTCGCCGCGCCCTTGAGCTGTTCGGCGATGCCGTGCGCCTCGGCGCGCAGCCGGTCCGCCTCCGCCTCGGCCTCACGGCGGATGCGCTCGGCCTCCTCGGCGGCGGCCCGGGTGGTCTGCTTGGCCTCCTCCGCGGCCTTGTTCAGCACGTCCTCGGCGGTCTTGGCCGCCTTCGACAGCTGGGTCGCGCTCTCCTCGGCGGTGATCGTGCGGGCCTTCTCGGAGGCCTCCGCGACGATCTTCTCGGCCTCCGCGCGGGCGTCGGCGAGCTGCTGCTCGGCCTCCTCCTTGGTGGTCTCGGCCTCCTTGGTGGCCTCGCTGACCAGCCGGGCGACCTGCTCCTTCGCCGTGCGGGTGCGGGTCTCGTTGGCGGCCTCGGCGCCGGCCAGCGCCTTGGCGGCGGCGTCCTTGGCCTCGGTGACCAGCTTCTCGGCCTCGGTCTGCGCCTTGCGCAGCGCGTCCTCGGCCTCGCTCATGCGCTGCTCGGCGGCACGGCTGAGCTCGGCGGACTGCCGGCGGGCCGCGTCGGACTCGGTCGCCGTCGACGAACGCAGCTGCTCGGCGTGGTCGGTGGCCTCCTGGGCCTGGGTGGAGGCCGCGTTCAGCAGCCGCTCGGCGTCCGCGCGGGCCCGGCGCAGGATCTGATCGGCCTCCGCGCGCCCCGCCTCGGCCTCGGCCTGGAGCCGCCGGCCGGCCTCGCCGGTCAGCCGCTCGGCCTCCGCCCGGGCGGCCGCGAGGGCCTGCTCGGCCTCCGCCCGGGACTCCTCCAGCAGCCGCCGGGCCTGCGACTCGGTGCGGGCGCGCAGTTGCTCGGCCCACGCCACGTTCTCGTTGACGTGCGACTCGACCGTCTGGCGGCGCTCGGCCAGTTCCTGGTCGAGCCGCTGGCGCCGGGTCACCGCCTCCTGGTGCAGCTCGGCCTGGAGCCGGGCAGCCTGCTCGGCGTGCTCCTGGAGGATCCGCTGGGTCTGCGCCCGCGCCTGGCTCAGCTCGCGCTCGGCGTCCGAGCGGATCTGGTCGGCCTGCACCTGCGCGTTGCGCAGCAACTGCTCGGCCTGATAGCCGATGTCGGCGCTGTCGTAGGCGGGCCTGGTCATCAGGGTGCGGCGCGCCTCGTGCAGCTTGGCGCGCAGCACCTCGACCTGGTAGCCGAGGTCCTCGGCGTGCTGGATCGCCTTTTCCCGCTCGGTCTTCAGCCGCTTCATCTCGGCCTCGAACCGAGAGAGGTGGTCGACGTCAGCCGCCGGCTCTCGCTCCTGGCCCTCGTAGCCCCGCACTGCGCGGTCCCATCCGTCCCCTGGTCGCAAGTCTCTCCAAACGAGCTCCGTCCATCCGCCGAACGGGGCCCCCGGGGAATGGTGTCAGATCAACGAACCGAGCATGGGCTGCTGCCCGGCGCTCGTCCCCCGAAACCCGGACCCCGGCGTGTGCGGACGCCCGGGAGCCGGGCGACCGCACCCAACCCTACCGGCCCATATGTACGGGGGTCAGTGCTCAGGTGACTCAACGCCCGCCGAAGTGACCAGTTCCGTGAGAACTCCGTGGCAGTCCTTGGGGTGCAGGAAGGTGATCCGGGACCCCATGGAGCCGCGCCGGGGCTCGTCGTAGAGCACGCGCACGCCCTTGCCGCGGATGTCGGCGGCGTCCGCGTCCACGTCCGCCGTGCCGAAGGCGATGTGGTGGACTCCCTCGCCGTTCTTCGCGAGCCACTTTGCGACTGTGGAGTCCTCGCGGGTGGGCTCCAGCAGCTGAAGGTACGAGGCGCCGCCGTCGGACGTATCGTTGATCTTGAGCATGGCCTCGCGCACGCCCTGCTCCTCGTTGACCTCGGAGTGGAAGACCTCGAAGCCGTACGTGGACCGGTAGAACTCGACGGTCTTGTCGAGGTCGAAACAGGCGATTCCGATGTGGTCGATTCGCGTCAGCATGGACTCAGTGCAGCGCTCCGGAGGTGGTTACGCAACGTGCGCGCGATCACACCGACGGCCCGATGACGGGTGGAGTACCGCTCAGTACATTCGAGTAAACCCTCGTTCACTCCTCAGCTTGTGCAGCTGAAAGGGGATCGCACCTCATGTCTGGAACGAACAGCGCCACCTCCGTCATCGTGGCCGGCGCTCGTACTCCGATGGGCCGGCTCCTCGGCTCTCTGAAGACCTTCTCCGGAGCCGATCTGGGCGGCTTCGCCATCAAGGCAGCCCTGGACCGCGCGGGCATCGGCGGCGACCAGGTGCAGTACGTGATCATGGGC
This sequence comes from Streptomyces sp. NPDC006458, assembly GCF_040612135.1. NCBI lineage: Bacteria > Bacillati > Actinomycetota > Actinomycetes > Kitasatosporales > Streptomycetaceae > Streptomyces > Streptomyces sp. NPDC006458. Next base: position 427,058 of record NZ_JBEXPR010000002.1, read on the forward strand.
CAGGTGCTCCAGGCCGGGGCCGGGCAGATCCCGGCCCGCCAGGCCGCGGTCAAGGGCGGCATCCCGATGAACGTCCCGGCCCTCACCATCAACAAGGTGTGCCTGTCCGGCCTCGACGCCATCGCGCTGGCCGACCAGCTCATCCGCGCGGGTGAGTTCGACATCGTGGTCGCGGGTGGCCAGGAGTCCATGACCAACGCCCCCCACCTGCTGCCGAAGTCCCGCGACGGCTTCAAGTACGGCGCCGTCGAGATGCTCGACGCCATGGCCTACGACGGCCTGACCGACCCGTGGGAGAACATCCCGATGGGCGAGTCCACCGAGAAGCACAACACCCGCCTGGGCATCGGCCGCGCCGCCCAGGACGAGATCGCCGCCCTGTCGCACCAGCGGGCCGCCGCCGCGCAGAAGAACGGCATCTTCGAGGCCGAGATCACCCCGATCGAGATCCCGCAGCGCAGGGGCGAGCCGGTCGTCTTCAGCAAGGACGAGGGCATCCGCGCCGACACCACCGCGGAGTCGCTCGGCAAGCTGCGCCCGGCCTTCACCAAGGACGGCACCATCACCGCCGGCACCTCCTCGCAGATCTCCGACGGCGCCGCCGCCGTGGTCGTGATGAGCAAGGCCAAGGCGCAGGAGCTGGGCCTGGACTGGATCGCCGAGATCGGCGCCCACGGCAACGTGGCCGGCCCGGACAACTCTTTGCAGTCGCAGCCGTCGAACGCGATCCTGCACGCTCTGAAGAAGGAGGGCCTGGAGGCGTCCGAGCTCGACCTGATCGAGATCAACGAGGCGTTCGCCGCCGTCGCCGTGCAGTCAATGAAGGACCTCGGCGTGTCCACGGAAAAGGTGAACGTCAACGGCGGTGCCATCGCCCTCGGCCACCCCATCGGCATGTCCGGCGCCCGGCTGGTGCTGCACCTGGCGCTGGAGCTGAAGCGGCGTGGCGGCGGTGTCGGTGCGGCGGCGCTGTGCGGCGGCGGCGGCCAGGGCGACGCGCTGATCGTGCGGGTGCCCAAGGCCTGACCGGCCGCGCCTTCACCGGCCGCGCCGTCCCCGGCCGCGCCTTCACCGGCCGCGCCTTCACCGGCCGCGCCTTCACCGGCCGCGCCGTCCCCGGCCGCGCCTTCACAGGCCGCGCTTTCTCCGGCTGGCGCCGAACCTGACTCGACGAGAACGGGAGCTGTGATGCAGGACGTCTCCACGCTGGTTTCCCAGGCCAGGGAGGGCCGGCCGCGGGCCGTGGCGCGGCTGATCTCCCTGGTGGAGGGGGCGTCTCCGCAGCTCAGGGAGGTCATGGCGGCCCTGGCTCCGCTGGCCGGCAACGCCTACGTCGTGGGCCTGACCGGGTCCCCGGGTGTCGGCAAGTCCACGACGACCTCGGCCCTGGTGACGGCGTACCGCAGGCAGGGCAAGCGGGTCGGCGTCCTGGCCGTCGACCCGTCCTCGCCGTTCTCCGGCGGGGCCCTGCTCGGCGATCGGGTGCGGATGTCCGACCACGCCTCCGACCCCGGCGTCTACATCCGCTCCATGGCGACCCGCGGCCACCTCGGCGGGCTCGCCTGGGCGGCGCCGCAGGCGATCCGGGTGCTGGACGCGGCGGGCTGCGACGTCGTTCTCGTGGAGACGGTCGGTGTGGGCCAGTCGGAGGTGGAGATCGCCTCCCAGGCCGACACCAGCGTGGTGCTGCTGGCCCCGGGCATGGGCGACGGCATCCAGGCCGCCAAGGCGGGCATCCTGGAGATCGGCGACGTGTACGTGGTCAACAAGGCCGACCGGGACGGCGCCGACGCCACGGCCCGCGAGCTCAACCACATGCTCGGGCTCGGCGAGTCCCGGGCTCCGGGCGACTGGCGCCCCCCGATCGTGAAGACGGTCGCCGCCCGCGGCGAGGGCGTGGACGAGGTGGTCGAGGCCCTGGAGAAGCACCGGGCGTGGATGGAGGAGCACGGCGTGCTCACCGAGCGCCGTCTCGCCCGCGCCTCCCACGAGGTCGAGACGATCGCGGTCACCGCCCTTCGCGAACGCATCGGAGACCTGCACGGCGACCGCCGGCTGAGCAGCCTGGCGGAGCGGATCGTCGCGGGGGAGTTGGACGCGTACCGCGCGGCGGACGAACTGGTGACGGGCCTGACCCAGGGCTGACGCCGAAGGCACCGCCGCCGCACCGGCCGCCGACGGGGCCGGTGCATCCGGATCCGCCGAGGGCCCCTGACACATCGCGCGTCAGGGGCCCTCGGCATGCCCGGCGTCAGGGCCCGGTCACCCGGCCGCCGCCGAGGCCCGCGCCGTCCCGCAGTCCGCCCGTGACGGGCGTCGCGTATACGCAGATGCGAAGCCCCCCGGGCGGTGTCCTGGTCGGACGCCGCCCGGCGCGTACGGGGCCTCGAAGCGGCTGCCTCAGGGGCGGCCGCGCTGGCCGCGCAGGTGCTCCGCGATGGGCTTCAGCGAGGTGTCGAGCTCGCCGAGCGCCTCGGGGGAGAGCAGGTCGATGAAGTGCCTGCGCACCGAGGAGACATGGTGCGGGGCGACCCGCTGCATGGTCTCCATGCCGTGCTCGGTGAGCACCGCGTACAGCCCGCGGCGGTCGGACTCGCAGTTCTCCCGGCGCACCAGATCGGCGTTCTCCATGCGGGTGATCTGGTGCGAGAGGCGGCTCTTGGACTGGAGGGTGGCGGAGGCGAGGTCGCTCATCCGCATCCGCAGGTCCTCCGATTCGGAGAGGTTCACCAGGATCTCGTAGTCGTTCATCGTCAGGCCGAAAGGCTGCAGGTCCTTTTCGAGCTGGTATGTCAACAGCCTGTTGACCTCCAGGTGGGTGCGCCAGGCGCACTGCTCCGCATCGGTCAGCCAGCGCGTGGCCGCTTCGGTCTCCATGAATGAAGTCTACCTAAGAAGTTGAAAGGCGTACTATCGGCGGTGGTGTGACGGCGTGCACGCGTTCGATGTCACACTCCGCAGACTACCGCTCACAGCCCGAAGCGACGCTGGAGGTCTCCCAGCTGTCCGGGAAGGCGCGGTACACCTTGGCCACCGGGCGTCCCGCCGCCCGGCACGCCCGCCTGACGCGGAACGGCCCCGGTCGCCTGCTCGGCCATCAAGGCCTCGGACGACTGCAGCAGCACCGCGCCGGCCCCGACGAACTCGAACTGATGCTCCTCCCCAGAGGCTCCGCCGAGGCCCGTCAGTGCACGTAGACCGCCCACCACACCGGTCATGTAGCCATGGTCGTAGTGATGGCACGGTGACGGGCAGTCGGCCCAGCCGACGAGCGCCTGCGGATCCACCCGGATCGGGGGCTCCATGAACACCACCGGACCGTTAGATGCGGCCACGAACCTGCCGGTTCCGATCAGCGTCAGAAAACCCGGCACGATGGATTGCTTCAGCGCGAGAGTTGGCTGAAAAGCGAGCAGATTGCCCGAGCGAATGGTCAGGTTGCCGTCGTCAAGGTCGTACGAATTGACATCGAAGGCCCGGTCGGCGAGCAGCATCTTGCCCGAGCCCTCCGCCACGACCCAGTCCGACGCGTGCAGAGGCGAATGGAACGACGTACGGACAAGTCGGTCCAAACGCCCGTGCCCGATGCCGTTGAACTCGATCGACCCGTAGTAGGCGATCATCTTCCCCTTCTGCATGAACCACTGGGAGCCCTTGAGCTCCACGCAGAAGGTGTACTTGTCGACGTTGTCGTCGGTGGGCAGGGTCATCGGGTCGTACACGACGGGACCCGCGCCGGGACGGCCGGTCACAGCTTCTCCTCCGAGGCCTGGACGTACACCGTGCCGCTGCCGCTGAGCTCCAGCTGGAACGCCTCACCGGAGCCGCGGCCCACCATGTCGCGCCAGCCCAGTGCCGTCGACAGCTTGTTGCGTACGTCGCCGCGGTGGGCGACGTAGGCCTGCGGGTCGACGTGCACGGGCCGCTGCGGGGTGATCGGCACCTCGAACACCCCGCCGTGGGCCATGACCGCGACGGCCCCGTGCCCTCTCAACGAGGTGGTGAACAGCCCCTGCCCGCTCACCTGCCCCCGCACCATGCCCATCACCCCGCCCTGCGCGCCGAGGAACACCGTCGACTGCTCCAGGGTGCCCTCGAAGGCGAGCAGCCGGTCCGCCTCGACGTGCAGGGTGTCCCCGGCCAGCCGGATGATCTGCACATGGTGACCGCCGTGCCCGAAGAACACGGTGCCGCTGCCCTCGACGGTCATCAGCGGAGTGTCCTCGTTGGCCACCCGGCGCCCGATCATCGACATGATCCCGCCCTGGCCGCCGGCCGTGTTCGGGGTGAAGGAGACATCCCCCTTGTACGCCAGCATCGCGCCGCGCTGACTGAACAGCCGCTGCCCCGGCACGACGGTGGCTTCCACCATCTTGGAGTTGATCTCGCGGAACGTCATCACACGTCCCCCGCGATCGTGTTGCGCTCGCTGGGCTGTACGTACACCAGGCCGTCCCCCTCGAACCGGATCTGGAACGCCTCGCCGCCGCCCTCGCCGAGGAGCGTGCGGAAGGTCACACCCGACTGGAAGGACTGCCGCAGATTCCCCTGGTGCGCGACATACGCGCCCGGGTCGACGCTCAGCGGGTACTGCGGGCTGACCCGCAGCACCACGGCCGGCCCGTCGGAGGTGACGGCGGCCTGTCCGTGCCCCTCCACGGTCGTGGTGAACAGCCCGTTGCCCTGGGAGGCCCCGCGCAGACCGGTGAAGGTCGTGCCGGTCCGCAGACCCGCGTCGGTGGCCAGCAGATTGCTGCTCTCCACGAACAGCTTGTCCCCCTGGAGGCTGACGAGATTGATCTCGGAAGCCCGGTCGGCGAACCAGCAGGTCCCCTGCCCACTCACCTCCATCACCGTCATCTGCTCGCCGGTGAGCCGCCGGGTCACCATCCCGCGCAGCCCTTCCCCTCCACCACTCAGCTTCTTGAAGGCCATCTGCCCGTCGTACGCGACCATCGAGCCGTTCTTCGCCTTCACGGCGTCTCCGGTCATGTCGACGGCGAGGACCTTGCTTCCCTGAAGTCGGAACATCGCCACGCAGGGAAGGTAGCCCGAGGCCGGGCATCCCGGACAGAGCCCTGGGTCGGAGACCTACCCTGACCGGACCCCGAGCAGGGCCGGCGGCCCCACGGCCCCCCGACGTCGGGTCCGCCACCGCGTTTGCCACAATGGCAGCGCGTTTGTGCACTCGTTCACAAACTGTCGATGACTCTCCCACCGAAGGTGACCCGTGGACATCAAGACCGCCTCCGCCCTGCGCCGGCTCCGCCTGGTCTCGACCCCCGAGGCCGTGTCCTTCCTGCTGCTGCTCGTGTGCTCGGTGCTCAAGCGCACGACGGACTTCAACGCGGTACCGGTCATGGGCGCCGTCCACGGAGTCCTCTTCATCCTCTACGTGATCTTCTGGGCGGACGCATGGAACCGCGCGAAGTGGCCCTTCCAGACGGCCGCCCTCTACGCCGTCCTCTCCGTCCTGCCCACCGGCGGCTTCTTCGCCGACCGCAGGCTGCGGCGTGAGTCCGAGGACGCGCTGATCGCCTCCCGCGCCCGCAAGGAAGGGGTCGTCAGCGCATGATCGTCGCCTTCTCCGTGACGCCGCTCGGTGTCGGTGAGGACGTGGGGGAGTACGTCGCCGACGCGGTCCGGGTCGTACGGGAGTCGGGGCTGCCCAACCGGACGGACGCGATGTTCACGTCCGTGGAGGGGGAGTGGGAGGAGGTCATGGACGTCGTCCGGCGAGCCGTGGCCGCGGTCGAGGCGCGGGCCCCTCGGGTGTCCCTCGTCCTCAAGGCGGACATCCGCCCCGGAGTGACGAACGCCCTCACGACCAAGGTCGACACGGTCGAGCGCTACCTGGCGCAGTAGCGGTGTGTCCTGGCCGCCTCGGCGTCGCGGAAGCAGCCTGGGCGTTGCGCAGCTCGGCGCCGACGAGGTGCCGCCGCGCCCACCCGTGCCGCCCTTGGCGGCACGCATGCCCGCGGCTGGGGGCGTCGCGCATGTCCGCGGCGGCGGAAAGTCGCGTACGGCGGGGAGGGGACGTGTCGGGGGGTGTCCGCCCGCAGCGGCCGCCGCCGACCCCCCTCTCCCCCGTAGGAGGCCAGATCGGCGGACCGAGGACGGATACCCCCCGGCGCGGCCCCGCACCACCCGCCGACGGATCGCGCCGCACGCCGGCCCCGCACCAGCCCCCGTGCGGTCCCGCCACCAGCCCCCGGCGCGGCCCCGCACCACCCGCCGACGGATCGCGCCCCGCGCGGCCCCGCACCAAGCCCCACGCGGGCGAGTCGCAGGCACCCACCTGGACGCGTCCCGTTCGACATGCCCCGCAATCTCCATTTTCGTGTGAGTAGTTGAGCGGTTCGATCAAATCGACCGCTCCTCACCGACGGGAGAGCGCCGTGCGACCGGAGGGCTACGACTACGACACCCACAGCCGCCTGGCCGGACCTCTGACGGAGACCGGCCGGGGCACCGCCTACCAGGTGCGGTACACCTCTCTCCTCTCCCGCGAGCCCCACCGAATACGAGCCGTCGCCCTGATGAGCCTCGCCCCGCTCGTCACCGGCATCCTCCTCATCTACCTCGTCTGGCCCACCCACTGGGTCGAACGCGAGGGCGGCGAACCATGGATGATCCGGCTCGACGTCGTGATGCTGATAGCCATCGCGCTCATCGAGCTGTTCATGGTCGTCAACGTGGCCTCCGTCGCGCACGCGACCCTCGTCGCCCGCGACCCCGTCCCCGTCGTCCCCGAGGACGGCACCCGCGTCGCCTTCCTCACCACGTACGTCCCCGGCAAGGAACCCCTCGCCATGGTCCGCGCCACCCTGGAGGCCGCGCTCCGGGTCACCCACACCGGCCCCCTGGACGTCTGGCTGCTCGACGAGGGCGACGACGACCGGGCCAGGGCGCTCTGCGCGGAACTCGGCGTACGCCACTTCACCCGCCACGGCGTCCCGGAATGGAACCGCGGCAGCGGCGCCCACAAGGCCCGCACCAAGCACGGCAACTACAACGCCTGGCTCGCCCGGCACGGCCGCGCCTACGAGTTCTTCGCCTCCGTGGACACCGACCACGTCCCGCTCCCCGAGTTCCTGGAGCGGATGATGGGCTACTTCCGCGACCCGGACGTCGCCTTCGTCGTAGGCCCCCAGGTCTACGGCAACTACCACAACCCCGTCACCAAGGCCGCCGAGTCCCAGCAGTTCCTCTTCCACGCGCTGATCCAGCGCGCCGGCAACCGCTACCGCTCCCCGATGTTCGTCGGCACCAACAACGTCGTCCGCGTCGCCGCCCTGCTCCAGATCGGCGGTCTCCAGGACAGCGTCACCGAGGACATGGCGACCGGCTTCGAACTGCACCGCCACCGCAACCCCGGGACCCGCAACCACTGGCGCTCGGTCTACACCCCGGACGTGCTCGCCGTCGGCGAGGGCCCGGCCTCCTGGACGGACTTCTTCACCCAGCAGATGCGCTGGTCGAGAGGTTCCTACGAGACCCTGTTCAAGCAGTACTGGAAGGCACCGCTCACGATGCCGCCCGGCCGGCTGTTCTCGTACACGCTCATGCTCGTGTACTACCCGATGACCGCGGTCAACTGGTTCCTCGGCATCCTCAGCTGCGTGCTGTTCCTCTGGTTCGGAGCGTCCGGCACCCAGGTCGCCGCCTCGGTCTGGCTGATGCTCTACAGCGACGCCGCCGCGCTCCAGATCGGCCTCTACCTCTGGAACCGCCGGCACAACGTCTCCCCGCACGAGCCGCAGGGCTCCGGCGGCCTGGCGGGCATGGCGATGTCCGCGCTGTCGGCGCCGATCTACCTCAAGTCGCTCGGCGAGGCCCTGGTACGCCGCCCGAGCCGGTTCGTGGTCACCCCCAAGGGCGGCGACGCCAGCGCGGACCGCCTGCTGACGTTCCGTATCCATCTGGCGTGGGCGGCGGTCCTCGCCGTCTCCCTGGCCGCCTCGGTCGCGCTCGGCCACACCCACGCGGCGATGCGCACCTGGGCGGTCCTGGCGACGGTGATCTCCCTGGCCCCCGTGGCCGTATGGCTGTCGACCCGGACGGCGGAGCGCGGGCGGCGGCAGACAGGTACCCGTATCCGTACCCGTACCCGTACGACGACCACCCTCCTCCCCGAGGACACGGAACCCGCGCTGGCCGGCGGCGGCGCCCCCGACCCGGTGCCCGGTACGACGACAGGAGGCCACTAGGTCATGGCCTACCGACCTTCGCAGAGGACCAGGAAGACCGTGCTGGGCATCGGCGGCATAGCGATCCTGGCGGGTCTGAACGCCCCGGCCGCGCTGGACTTCGCGGGCGAGAAGTACCACGCGTACAAGATCGCCCAGCCGGGGTACAAGGCGCGCTACGGCTCCTGGAGCCAGGTCTCCATCCCCGAGCGGTACCGCACGAACGCCATCCACGCGGCCCTGCTGCACACCGGCAAGGTGCTGATCGTCGCGGGCTCGGGCAACGAGCAACGCAAGTTCGACAAGGGCGACTTCGACACCGTCCTGTGGGACCCGAAGGCCGGCACCTTCCAGAAGATCCCCACCCCGGACGACTTCTTCTGCTCGGGCCACGCGCAGCTTCCCGACGGTCGGCTGCTGGTCGCGGGCGGCACGGCCCGCTACGAGCTGCTCGACGGCGAGGTGGACCGCGCGGGCGGCGGCATGCGGGTGAAGAACGAGAACCCCGACAAGGCGGTGCACCTCAGGAAGGGCACCCGCTTCCGCTCCCCGGCCGGCGTCGAGTACGTCACCCGGTTCGACGTCACCGTGCCCGAGGCCCAGCGCAGCTTCGACATCACGTACGACGCGCGCGGTGTGATGCAGCCCTGGAGGACGAAGGTCACGGCCGGTGAGGCGCGCGTGTTCGTGGAGGCCGTCGACAAGGGCCCGCGGTCCGTCACAGAGCACCAGGCGCAGTACGCGATCGTCGGCCTGGCCGGCGAGGACGCCGACAACACCTACGGACTGTCCGAGAAGATCACCCTCGAGAAGCAGGACTTCCAGGGCATCCGCGCGGCCTATGAGTTCGACCCGGTCGCCGAGCGGTACCTGCCCGTAGGCCCGATGGACAAGGCCCGCTGGTACCCGACCCTGGTCGGACTCGACGACGGCCGTGTCCTCGCGGTCTCGGGCCTGAACGACGTGGGCGCGATCGACCCCGGCGACAACGAGATCTACGACCCGAGGACCAGGTCCTGGACGCCGGGACCCACGCGGTACTTCCCGACGTACCCGGCGCTGTTCCTCACCCAGGGCGGCAAGCTATTCTACTCCGCCTCCAACGCCGGCTACGGCCCCGCGGACAAGGGCCGCGAGGCGGGGATCTGGGACCTGAGGACCAACACCTTCACCAAGGTCCCCGGCCTGCGCGACGCCGACGAGACCGAGACCTCCGCCTCGCTGCTGCTGCCGCCGGCGCAGGACCAGAAGGTGATGGTCCTGGGCGGCGGAGGCGTCGGCGAGTCGGAGAAGTCGACCCCGCGCACGGCGGTCGTCGACCTCAAGAAGGACAACCCGGTCTTCGAGGACGGCCCCGACCTGCCGCGGGGCACGCGCTATCTGAACAGCGTGATCATGCCGGACGACACCGTGTTCACCTCGGGCGGCTCCGAGGACTACCGCGGCCGCGGCGCCAGCAACATCCTCAAGGCGCAGTTCTACGACCCGAAGGCCAACGCCTTCCGCGCCGCCGCGGACCCCACGGTCGGGCGCAACTACCACTCCGAGGCGCTGCTCCTGCCCGACGGCCGGGTCGCCACCTTCGGCTCGGACCCGCTCTTCGACGACCGGCAGAACACCAAGCTGGGTCACTTCGAGCAGCGGATGGAGATCTTCACCCCGCCCGCGCTGCACCGCAACGCCGCCGCCCGGCCCGAACTCGCTGGCGGTCCGCAGCAGTTGGATGCCGGCCGTATGGTCACCTTCCGCACCGCCCACCCCGAGCGGATCGCCGAGGCCCGGCTGATGCGCCCGAGCGCGGTCACCCACACCACGGACGTCGAACAGCGCTCGATCGAGCTGGGCATGACCAAGTCGGGCGACGCGGTGACCTTCACGGTGCCGGACGATCCCGCGCTGGTGCCGCCCGGCTGGTACATGCTGTTCGTGACCGACGCCGAGGGCACCCCGTCCGAGGCCAAGTGGCTCCAGGTCGGCTGAAGTGCCGCCCTATGAAGCGGAGTTGCGCGCCAGTGCCAGCGCGTACTCCGGCCACCACCGTCCGGCGGCCGGCCCGCCCTCGCAGGTGCCGTCGGACTCGCCGGGCCGCTTGACCCACAGATACGCGTCCAGCGAGGGCTCGCCGGTGTCGGTGGTGGGCGGCGTGCCCAGGGCCCGGCCGGACGGGTTGCACCAGACGTCGGCCAGCGGGCCGTTGCCGTTGCGGCTGGTGTCGACGACGAAGTGCTTGCCGCCCAGCTCCCGGGAGAGCCGGAGCCCGTACGCCTTCGTGATGTCGTTCGTCTGGAAGTTGGAGACGTTGAGCGCGAAGCCGTCGGCGGCGTCGACGCCGGCCCGCCTCAGCGGTTCGACCAGGTTCGCGGGCTCCTGGATCCAGGACGGGTTGCCCGCGTCCAGGTACACCCGGGTGCCGGGCTGCCGCTTGAGCCGGGCGACGGCCTCGGCGAGCAGCCCCTCGCGCTCGGCGCGGTACTCGCCGGGCGTGCAGCCGTCCACGACATGGGCGACCGCGTCCGGCTCCAGGACCACCAGGGCCTCGGCGTCGCCGAGGGCGTCGGCGAAGCTCCCGATCCAGGCCCGGTAGGCGTCCGCGTCCACGGCCCCGCCCGCCGAGTGCTGACCGCAGTCCCGGTGGGGGATGTTGTACGCGACGAGGACCGCGCTCTGTCCGGCGCCGCGGGCCGCCGCGGCGGCCGCCCGCACGACCGGGGCCGGGTCGGTCTCCCCGGCCGGCCACAGCGCGGCGGGCCGGTCGGCGATGCGCCGCAGCACCTCGGCGTCCCCGGCGCGGCCCTCCCGCCGCCACCGCTCGGCCTGCCGGGCGGCCAGGCTGTCCGGGTCGACCCAGAAGGGCGAGACGGGCGCGGATCCCCCCTTGCGGGAGGCGGCCCCGGCGACGGAGGCCTGGTCGAGGCCGGGCGCGGGGGAACAGCCCGCGGCGAGGACGAGGACGGCGAGGGCGGCCAGGGCCGTGAGCGTGGAGGTCGGCCGGGACATGCTGCTCCCTGGGCGGAGGTGACGTGCCGTCACCCATGGTGACATAAAGGGAACATATGCCATGGAAGGGGCAACTTCACCGATTCCGTATGGCTCAGTCACACCCGGACGCCGGTGTCGTGCCCGGCGGCACCCGCCTGTGGCCGGGGTCGCGCGCACCCGACCGAAGAGCGAGACGGAGCTGACCGCATAATGACCGGCCGGTAAGGTCTGGTGCCGTGCCGAAGCCGCTCAGTCTCCCCTTCGACCCCATCGCGCGTGCCGACGAGCTCTGGCAGCAGCGCTGGGGTGGCGTGCCGTCCATGGCCGCGATCACCTCGATCATGCGGGCCCACCAGATCCTGCTCGCCGAGGTCGACGCCGTGGTCAAGCCGTACGGGCTGACGTTCGCGCGCTACGAGGCGCTCGTGCTGCTCACCTTCTCCAAGGCCGGCGAGCTGCCGATGTCCAAGATCGGTGAACGGCTCATGGTGCATCCCACGTCCGTGACGAACACGGTCGACCGGCTGGTGCGGTCCGGCCTGGTCGACAAGCGCCCCAACCCCAACGACGGCCGCGGCACCCTCGCCTCGATCACCGACAAGGGCCGCGAGGTGGTCGACGCCGCCACCCGCGACCTGATGTCCATGGACTTCGGCCTCGGGGTGTACGACGCGGAGGAGTGCGGCGAGATCTTCGCGATGCTGAGACCGCTGCGGATCTCGGCGGGGGACTTCGACGAGGAGTAGGGGCTGTGCGCGGCCCGCTCGGGCCGTCCCCACCCGCGCGAAGATCGCCCGGAACGTGCGGTTACGCTCGACGTCATGAAATCCAGCGTGCTGACCCGCTACCGCGTCATGGCGTATGTGACCGCCGTCATGCTGCTCCTTCTCTGTGCCTGCATGGTGGCCAAGTACGGCTTCGAGGCCGGCGAGGACGTGACCTTCGCGGTCTCCCAGGTCCACGGTGTGCTCTACATCATCTACCTGATCTTCGCCTTCGACCTGGGCTCCAAGGCGAAGTGGCCGTTCGGCAAGCTGCTGTGGGTGCTGCTGTCCGGGACGATCCCGTTCGCCGCCTTCTTCGTCGAGCGCAAGATCGCCGAAGAGACGCTTCCGCTGGTCAGCGGCGCGCAGGCCGCTCCGGCCAAGGCGTAACCGAGACCGCCGTGAGGGGTTCACGGCGGTTTCCTGTCGACGCTTACTAGGACGTCCTAGTAAATTTGGAGACATGGACGCTGACGCCATCGAGGAGGGCCGCCGACGCTGGCAGGCCCGGTACGATGCCGCGCGCAAGCGCGAGGCTGACTTCACCACGCTTTCCGGAGACCCCGTGGAGCCGGTGTACGGGCCGCGGCCGGGAGACACATACGAGGGCTTCGACCGGATCGGCTGGCCGGGGGAGTACCCCTTCACCCGCGGTCTGCATCCCACCGGCTACCGCGGGCGCGCCTGGACCATCCGGCAGTTCGCCGGGTTCGGCAACGCCGAGCAGACCAACGAGCGCTACAGGATGATCCTCGGCCACGGCGGTGGCGGGCTCTCCGTCGCCTTCGACATGCCGACGCTCATGGGCCGCGACTCCGACGACCCCCGCTCGCTGGGCGAGGTCGGCCACTGCGGTGTGGCCGTCGACTCCGCCGCCGACATGGAGATCCTGTTCAAGGACATCCCGCTGGGCGACGTCACCACCTCCATGACGATCAGCGGCCCCGCCGTCCCCGTCTTCTGCATGTACCTGGTGGCGGCGGAGCGCCAGGGCGTGGACCCGTCCGTCCTCAACGGCACCCTCCAGACGGACATCTTCAAGGAGTACATCGCCCAGAAGGAGTGGCTCTTCCAGCCCGAGCCCCACCTTCGTCTCATCGGCGACCTCATGGAGCACTGCGCCGAGCGCATCCCCGCCTACAAGCCGCTGTCCGTCTCCGGCTACCACATCCGCGAGGCCGGGGCCACGGCCGCGCAGGAACTGGCCTACACGCTCGCCGACGGATTCGGCTACGTCGAGCTGGGGCTCAGCCGCGGCCTGGACGTCGACGTCTTCGCGCCGGGTCTCTCCTTCTTCTTCGACGCGCACGTCGACTTCTTCGAGGAGATCGCCAAGTTCCGTGCCGCGCGCCGCATCTGGGCCCGCTGGATGCGGGACGTGTACGGCGCCCGGTCCGCCAAGTCCCAGTGGCTGCGCTTCCACACGCAGACCGCGGGCGTCTCCCTCACCGCCCAGCAGCCGTACAACAACGTGGTCCGTACGGCGGTGGAGGCCCTGGCCGCGGTCCTCGGCGGCACCAACTCCCTGCACACCAACGCCCTCGACGAGACCCTCGCCCTGCCGAGCGAGCAGGCGGCGGAGATCGCCCTGCGCACCCAGCAGGTCCTCATGGAGGAGACCGGCGTCGCCAACGTCGCCGACCCGCTGGGCGGTTCGTGGTACGTCGAGCAGCTCACGGACCGCATCGAGGCCGACGCCGAGAAGATCTTCGACCGGATCAAGGAGCGGGGCCTGCGCGCCCACCCCGACGGGCGGCACCCCATCGGTCCCGTCACCTCCGGCATCCTGCGCGGCATCGAGGACGGCTGGTTCACCGGCGAGATCGCCGAGTCCGCGTTCCGCTACCAGCAGTCCCTGGAGAAGGGCGAGAAGCGGGTCGTCGGCGTCAACGTCAACACCGGTTCGGTGACCGGCGACCTGGAGATCCTCCGCGTCAGCCACGAGGTCGAGCGCGAGCAGGTGCGGGTGCTGCGCGACCGTCGCGCGGGCCGTGACGAGGCCGCGGTACGGGCGGCCCTGGACGCGATGCTGACCTCCGCCCGGGACGGCTCCAACATGATCGAGCCCATGCTCGGCGCGGTCCGCGCGGAGGCGACCCTGGGCGAGATCTGCGGGCTGCTCCGCGACGAGTGGGGCGTCTACACGGAGCCCCCCGGCTTCTGACCCGGCGGTTGCCGACGAGCCAGGGCGGCCGCGCGCGTCAACGCGGCGCGAGCGACACGCCCTCAAGGGGCGCGGGGAACTGCGCGACCAGCCAGATGCAACCCGCACCCGCCGACGAGCCCCGACCCACGCCCACCCGTCCCGCCCCAGGCGGCCCGCCTGCCCGCGGCTGGGCCGGAAGCGCGGCGCCTCAACAGGCCGTGTGCGGTCAACGCGGCGCTAGCGACACGCCCTCAAGGGGCGCGGGGAACTGCGCGATCAGCCACGTGCAGCCCGCACTCGGCGCGACGAGCCCCGACCCACACCCACCCGTCCCGCCCCAGGCGGCCCGCATGCCCGAGGCTCAGCCAGAACGCGGCGCGAGCGACACGCCCTCAAGGGGCGCGGGGAACTGCGCGATCAGCCAGGTGCAACCCGCACCCGCCGACGAGCCCCGACCCACACCCACCCGTCGCGCCGCAGGCGGCCCGCATGCCCGAGGCTCAGCCAGAACGCGGCGCGAGCGACACGCCCTCAAGGGGCGCGGGGAACTGCGCGATCAGCCAGTCACCAGGCGGCGGCGAGCCTCAAGACGCCGACGCCTGCTCCGCCCCCGCCAACCCCAGCACCAGCACCCGCGTAAAACCCCGCACCCACTCCTCGTCCGCCGGCTCCGCACTCACCAGCGTGCGATGCACCACCGCCCCGGCGACCATGTCGAAAATGAGGTCGGCCGTGCGGGAGGCCTCCTCCGCGTCGACCTCCGCGGCCAACTCCCCCCGCGCCTGAGCCCGCTCCCGCCCCTCGGTCACCAGACACTTCTGCCGCTCGACGATGGACGCCCGGATCCGCTCGCGCAGAGCGTCGTCCCGCGTGGACTCGGCGACCACCGCCATCAGCCCGCTCTTGGCCTCCGGTCGAGCCAGGATCGCGGCGAACTGGAGGACCACACCCTCGATGTCCGCCGCGAGAGACCCCCGGTCCGGCAGCCGCAGTTCGTCGAAGAGCTCGGCGACCGCGTCGCACACCAGCTCGTTCTTGCCCGCCCAGCGGCGGTAGAGCGTCGTCTTCGCAACCCCCGCCCGCATCGCCACGTCTCCCAGGGTGAGCTTGGACCAGCCCAGCTCCACCAGGGCCGCACGGGTGGCGGCCAGGATCGCCGTGTCCGCGGCGGCGCTGCGGGGACGGCCTCGGACGGCTGGGATGCGGCTCTGCATGCCATGACCATAAACCGCCGTTCACCACACCGCGCCGCCCGCGGCAGTGAGGCAGATCACCGAGAACACGGCCCCTGAGAAGCGCCTGCGGCATTACGCTACGACCCGTAGCGAAAGCTGACGGCGACCCGTGCTGGACGTGCACGGGGCGACCACCGTACGGCGCGGGTGGGGACCCGGCGCCCTGGGCGGAGGCGCGGGCCGGAGCGGGCTTTCGCGACGCTTTTTCACTGACGCGCGGGTACGGGGGAGGATAGACGCATGCAGCCACGGAACATGTCCATGAGCGGCGTCGTCGACCTCGCAGCGGTCAAGGCGGCCCAAGAGGCCAAGGCCAAGGCGGAGCAGGCGCGCGCCGAAACGGCCCGGCAGGGTGGAGGCGGGGCCGTGTCCCCGGCCGACCTTGTCATCGACGTCGATGAGGCGGGCTTCGAAGCAGAGGTCCTCCAACGCTCCGCCGAGGTCCCGGTCGTCATCGACTTCTGGGCCGAGTGGTGTCAGCCCTGCAAGCAGCTGAGCCCGGTCCTTGAGCGCCTCGCGATCGAGTACAACGGGCGCTTCCTGCTCGCGAAGATCGACGTCGACGCCAACCAGATGCTGATGCAGCAGTTCGGGATCCAGGGGATCCCGGCCGTCTTCGCGGTCGTCGCGGGGCAGGCACTGCCGCTCTTCCAGGGGGCCGCCGACGAGGCCCAGATCCGCCAGACCCTCGACCAGTTGGTGCAGGTCGCCGAGCAGCGCTTCGGTCTGACCGGCCTCGTCGTCGACCCGGACGCCGAGCCGGGCGGCGCCCCGCCCGCCGAGGTGCCGATCGGCCCCTACGACGCTCTGCTCAACGCGGCCGCGCAGGCGCTGGACGCGGGCGACCTGGGCGGCGCGGTGCAGGCGTACAAGAACGTGCTGGCCGACGACCCGGCCCACCCGGAGGCGAAGCTCGGCCTGTCGCAGGCCGAGCTGCTCCAGCGGGTGCAGCATCTCGACCCGCAGCAGGTGCGCCGGGACGCCGCCGAGAAGCCGGCCGACGCACAGGCGCAGATCGCGGCCGCCGACCTGGACCTCGTCGGCGGACATGTGGAGGACGCCTTCGGGCGGCTCATCGACGCGGTCCGGCGCACTGTGGGTGACGACCGGGACACCGTGCGGCTGCGGCTGCTGGAGCTGTTCGAGATCGTCGGCGCGGAGGACCCGCGGGTCGCCGCGGCGCGCAGGGCGCTCGCACGCGCCTTGTTCTAAAGGGATTTACCGGGCTGGAACGGACGGTTGCCCGGGCTCGCGGCGCTGATGCCGCAGTGACGGGAGCCGCCATCGAGGCCGAAAGGCGGCCGCGCTTTACCAAATCTTGGTAATCGCGGCCGCTGTTACTGCGAGTAAGTCCGAGGCGTTCGTCTGTCTGGTTCCGTCCAGCAATCAACAGTTCTGTCCCGCCCCCATCTGACACCCTCCGTCGTCGACCGAGATCAGCGGGTCGTTGTTCGGTTATCCGGCCGTTACTAGCGAGTAACGAACCCCCTTGTGCCGACGGCGAGAATGCACCACGATCGGCGACGCTCGGTCCCTTCCCCACCCCCGACAGCCGGTCGGGCCGCGGGAGTTCCTGGGTCCCCACCGAGCAGAGCCGGCGGCAGTGGAGCCGGCTCTTGGGCAGGGGGGTCTTCGCCGGACGGCGAAGCCTGTCCAGCAAGGTTGTGCGTGATCGTGTCAGGCGCGACCAGTGGTTGTCGCTCGGGGGTGATCGCCGGTGATTCAGGCGCAGTTCGCGCCGCTGAGCGCGGGCGCTCTCCTTACCGAGGACGTAGCACTTCTCCCATCCCTGCCCGGCTGAGCCGCCGTCAAAGGGGCAGTCAGGGCCGGAGATGTACGTCCGAGAAGGAGGAAATCATGGGTTCCAAGCCTCGTGGCGGGACCAGATGGAAGCGGTTCGCTGTGGTCATGGTGCCCAGCGTCGCCGCGGCCGCAGCGGTCGGTGTGGGTCTGGCGCAGGGTGCGCTGGCCGCGTCGTTCGCCGTCTCCGGCCAGAGCTTCAAGGTGCGTGCCGGTCACCTGGAGGGTGACGGCTTCGCCCAGTACGGCGGTGTCGATGAGGGTTACACCGACATCTCCGGTTCCAAGACCACCAAGCGGCCGGTCGCGATCTCGACGTTCAAGCACGCCGAGATCAACGACATGTGCCAGTCGCTGAAGACGGACATCCCGCTCCTGGGCACCGTCTACATGCGCCTGGACGCGGGCCGGAACGGCAAGGTCGTCGAGGCGGACAACCTCTACCTCGACATCTCCCAGCTCGACGCCGACGCCACGTTCAAGGGCATCGACATCGGTGTGGCCGTCAAGGACCAGAACAAGGGTCCGGCCGTCACGGACAAGGGTGTGCTGCCGGGCGGCTTCGCCCAGCAGGCCGACAAGGCGATCCTCGACGACGCCAAGCAGGTCGCCTGGGCCACCACCGCCGGCACGTTCAAGCTGAGCGGTCTGAGCCTGCGGCTCGGCACCGACTCCAAGATGGAGTGCTTCTGAGCCTCCGTCGCGCGGGTACCCCCGGGTACTTGAGCTGACCGCCGGGCGGGGAGGCACACGCCTCCCCGCCCGGACCGGACCATCCGCCCGCTGCGCCCGCACCGGGCACCGCTTAACGCGCGCCGACCTCGATCTCTCCCCGCCGGTACAGCCGGTACGTACTTCCCCCGGATCCAGGGAGCTGTTTTTCCATGAGTGCCGAGACTCCGGTCCAGAGCGTCGGGGCCTTCACCCGGACGCGTCTGCGGTTCCGCGCCTGGCGGGGCGACCGGCCTTTCTGGGCGGGTCTGTTCACACTGCTCGGCGGTGTACCGATCGCCTACTTCCCGTACGCCACCCTCAAGCTCGGCCACATCTCCATCGCCATGGCGACGACGGCCGGCGCGGGCTCCCTGATCATCGGTGTCCTTCTGGTCACCCTCGGTCTCACCATGTGGTTCCAGCACGCGACCCGCATCTTCGCCGGTGTCGCCTCGATCGTGCTGGCCCTGGTGTCGCTGGTGGTGTCCAACATCGGCGGCTTCGTGATCGGCTTCCTGCTCGCCCTGATCGGCGGCGCGCTCGCCGTCTCGTGGGTGCCCGGCGACGAGGCCGACGACACCGCCGCCAAGAAGGCGAAGAAGGAGGCCGCCTTCGCGGCCGCACCGGCCACCGCGCCGCTGCCTCAGGCGGTTGCCGACCTCGGCCCGGCCGATGGGCCGCAGGCCGGACCGGAGACCGCCGAGAACGGTACGGGCGGCGTGCCCGCCCCGCGGGAGCACAGCGAGGACGTCGTGCCCGACAACGACAACGGGAGGCACCGTGCCGGCTGAGCCGCTGGGCCCGGAGGACTACGCGGCCGAGCCGTCCGTCCGCACCGGACCTCGCCATGCGGCCCCCAAGAAGCCGCTCCTGACCCGACTGCACATGCCCACCGGACGGGCCATCGCGCTGGCCGCGATGCCGACCGCCGTTCTGATGGGCGTCGGCCTGAGCCCGCTCGCCCAGGCCGACGCCCAGGACCCCAAGCGCCTGTCGGCCGAGGAGTACCAGGCCTGCGTCGAGGCCCTGGAGGTCACCCAGGACGGCGCGGAGAAGACCGCCGAGCCGTCCGCGACGCCGACCGCCACCCCGTCGCAGACCGCCACCGGCGGCACCGGCGGATCGACCGACACCGGCTCCGGTGACACGGACAGCGGCACCCCGTCACCCACGGCCACCCCCGAGGCGCCCACCACCGCCCCGCAGGAGCCGGCCGGCTCCACGGACACGGACACCGAGCCCCAGTCCACCGAGCCGTCGGCGACGCCCACCGCGCCGGCCACCGAGAACAGCAACCCGCTCGACCCGCTGGGCATCGGGCAGACGCTCGAAGACCTCATCACCGGCGGCGACACGGCGGAGGCCACCCCGGCCGCCACGCCCACGCCCTCGGAGACCCCCAAGGCGGCGGCCACGGAGACCCCCGCCCCGGCCGAGTCCGCCGAGGACACGGCCGAGGACGCGGGCGAGACCGTCGGCGACGCCGTCGAGGACGTCGAGGACGTCAAGAACGCCGCCGAGGACACCGCCGAGGAGGCCACCGACGCCCCCACCGAGGTGCCCTCGGCGACCGCCACCGCCTCGCCCAGCCCGTCCGCCTCCGAGAGCGTCGACCCCGAGGACTGCCCGGCCGCCACCGATGCCGAGGGCGCGTACGCGAACGTCCCCGCGCTCCCGGACCGCCCCTGGCGCCTGGAAGCCAGCTCCCTGCTCCTGAAGGGCGCCGACTACCAGGGCATCGTCGAGGTGCGCACCGCGAGCGGCAAGGTCAAGCAGGTGCTGAAGTACGTCATCAGCGACGGCACCGACATCGGTGACCTGCACCAGCTCGTCCAGGACGAGGACGGCGGCAAGACCTACCACGTCCAGGCCGCCAAGGGGTCGACGTCGACCATCCGCAACGGCGACACGACCATGTACACGGAGTCGATCTCGGGCAAGCTGTTCGGCCTGATACCCGTGACGTTCAGCCCGGACAACCCGCCGCCGCTGAACATCCCGCTGATCTACTTCACCGACGTCGAGGTCATCCAGGCCGGCCAGTTCGGCGGCGACCTGCATGTCCCCGGGCTGCACCAGTTCATCGACTGAGCGGACCGGCCGGCCCCGTAAGCCGCTCCGGGAGCCGCACGACACCGAGGGCGCCCCTTCCGCTGGGGAAGGGGCGCCCTCGGTGTGGTTGGCCGGACGGGGCCTCAGTCGCGGTCGCCGCTACCGAGGTGGTGGACGCGGACCATGTTCGTGGTGCCGGGGACGCCGGGCGGCGAACCGGCCGTGATGATCACGATGTCGCTCTCGTTGAAGCGGTTGAGCTTGACCATCTCCTGGTCGACCAGGTCGACCATCTCGTCGGTGCTGTTCACGAACGGCACGACGTGCGAGTCCACGCCCCAGCTGAGCGCCAGCTGGTTGCGGGTCGACTCGTCGGTGGTGAAGGCGATGATCGGCTGCGCCGCGCGGTAGCGGGACAGACGGCGGGCGGTGTCACCGGACTGGGTGAAGGCGACCAGGCCCTTGCCGCCGAGGAAGTCGGCGATCTCACAGGCGGCACGGGCCACCGAACCGCCCTGCGTACGCGGCTTCTTGCCCGGCACCAGCGGCTGCAGGCCCTTGGCGAGGAGCTCCTCCTCGGCCGCGGCGACGATCTTCGACATCGTCTTCACGGTCTCGATCGGGTACGCGCCCACGCTCGACTCGGCGGACAGCATGACCGCGTCGGCGCCGTCCAGGATCGCGTTGGCCACGTCGGAGGCCTCGGCGCGGGTCGGCCGGGAGTTGGTGATCATCGACTCCATCATCTGGGTCGCCACGATCACCGGCTTGGCGTTGCGGCGGCACAGCTCGATGAGGCGCTTCTGCACCATGGGGACCTTTTCGAGCGGGTACTCGACGGCCAGGTCGCCACGGGCGACCATGACGGCGTCGAACGCCATCACGACGTCCTCCATGTTCTCCACCGCCTGCGGCTTCTCCACCTTGGCGATGACCGGGACCCGGCGGCCCTCCTCGTCCATCACGCGGTGCACGTCCGCGACGTCCTTGGCGTCGCGGACGAAGGACAGCGCGACCATGTCGCAGCCCATGCGCAGCGCGAAGCGGAGGTCCTCGACGTCCTTCTCGGACAGCGCGGGCACGTTGACGGCCGCGCCGGGCAGGTTGATGCCCTTGTGGTCGGAGATGACGCCGCCTTCGATGACGATCGTCCGCACCCGCGGGCCCTCGATGTCCAGGACCTTCAGTTCGACGTTGCCGTCGTTGATCAGGACCTGGTCGCCGCGCGAGACGTCGCCCGGCAGGCCCTTGTAGGTGGTGCCGCAGATGGTCCGGTCGCCGGGGACGTCCTCGGTGGTGATGGTGAACTCGTCACCGCGCACCAGCTCGACGGGACCCTCGGCGAAGGTCTCCAGACGGATCTTGGGGCCCTGGAGGTCGGCGAGCACACCGATGGCCCGGCCGGTCTCCTTGGCGGCGGCACGGACCCGGTCGTACCGGCCCTGGTGCTCAGCGTGCGAGCCGTGGCTGAAGTTGAAGCGGGCCACGTTCATGCCGGCCTCGATCAGCGACACGAGCTGTTCGTGGGAGTCGACGGCGGGGCCGAGAGTACAGACGATTTTCGAACGGCGCATGAGGCGATCCTAACGGTTTGTTTCGCTCCGGAATATTCCGTCTGGCGGAAGATACAAATGAGTGGCCTTTTGCTCAGGTGGGCTCAGTTGCCCCGCGGCGGAGCCGTAAATCCATAGCGCCCGACCAGTGCGTAGGTCTGCGTCGCGATCTCCAGTTCTTCGTCCGTCGGCACCACCGCGACGGCGACGCGAGCGTCCTCGGGCGAAATCAGGCGCGGCTCGGTGCCGCGTACGGCGTTCAGCGCGGGGTCGACCGCGAGGCCGAGTTCCCCGAGGTCCGCCAGGGCCGCCGCCCGGACCTCGGCGGCGTTCTCGCCGACGCCCGCGGTGAACGCGACCGCGTCCACCTTGCCGAGAACGGCGTAATAGGCGCCGATGTACTTCTTCAACCGGTGAATGTAGATGTCGAAGGCGAGTCCCGCCTGTTCGTCGCCCTCGTCGATGCGCCGGCGGATCTCCCGCATGTCGTTGTCCCCGCACAGCCCGATCAGCCCGCTCTTCTTGTTGAGAAGAGTGTCGATCTCGTCGGCGGACATTTCGCCAACACGCATCAAATGGAAGATGACGGCCGGGTCCATGTCTCCGGAGCGTGTTCCCATCACCAGGCCCTCCAGCGGGGTCAGCCCCATGGAGGTGTCCACGCACAGCCCGCCCCGGACGGCGGACGCCGACGCGCCGTTGCCCAGGTGCAGCACGATCACGTTCACCTCCTCCGGCGCCCGGCCCAGCAGTTTCGCGGTCGCACGCGAGACGTAGGCGTGCGAGGTGCCGTGGAAGCCGTAGCGGCGGATGCGGTGGGCGTCGGCCGTCTCCGTGTCGATGGCGTAGCGGGCGGCCGACTCCGGCATCGTCGTGTGGAACGCGGTGTCGAACACCGCGACCTGCGGCAGATCCGGGCGCAGGGCCCGCGCGGTGCGGATGCCGGTGAGGTTGGCCGGGTTGTGCAGCGGGGCGACCGGGATCAGCCGCTCGATCTCGGCGAGCACGGTGTCGTCGACGACGGTCGGCCGGGTGAAGTGCTTGCCGCCGTGCACCACCCGGTGACCGATGGCCGCGAGTTCGGGGGAGTCCAGGCCGAGCCCGTCCTTGGCGAGTTCGGCCGCCACCGCCTTCAGCGCCGCGTCGTGGTCGGCCATCGGGCCCGACCACTCCCGCGTCTCGCCGCCGGCCGGGGTGTGCCGGAGCCGGGAGGTCTCCTCGCCGATGCGCTCGACGAGGCCCACCGCGAGCCGGCCGCTGTCGCGCATGTCGAGCAGCTGGTACTTCACCGACGAGGAGCCGGAGTTGAGGACGAGGACACGGGACGGGCTCACTGCCGGGGCGCCTTCTGGTCGGAGGACTGGGCCTGGATCGCCGTGATGGCGACGGTGTTGACGATGTCCTGCACGAGCGCGCCGCGGGACAGGTCGTTGACGGGCTTGCGCAGACCCTGGAGCACCGGGCCGACGGCGATGGCGCCGGCCGAGCGCTGCACGGCCTTGTAGGTGTTGTTGCCCGTGTTGAGGTCGGGGAAGATCAGAACCGTTGCCTGCCCGGCCACTTCGGACTCCGGCAGCTTGGTCGCGGCGACCGTGGGCTCCACGGCCGCGTCGTACTGGATCGGCCCCTCGATCTTCAGGTCCGGCCGCCGGGCGCGCACCAGCTCGGTCGCCTCGCGCACCTTGTCGACGTCGACGCCCGAGCCGGAGGTGCCGGTCGAGTACGACAGCATCGCGATCCGCGGCTCCACCCCGAACCGGGCGGCGGTCGCGGCCGCCTGAACGGCGATGTCGGCCAGTTGCTCGGCGTTCGGGTCCGGGTTGACCGCGCAGTCGCCGTAGACGAGGACCCGGTCGGCCAGGCACATGAAGAAGACCGAGGAGACGATCGCGGTGTCCGGCTTGGTCTTGATGATCTCGAACGAGGGCCGGATGGTCGCCGCGGTGGAGTGCACCGAGCCCGACACCATCCCGTCGGCCAGGCCCTCCTGGACCATCAGCGTGCCGAAGTAGTTCACGTCGGAGACCACGTCGTACGCCAGCTCCACCGTGACGCCCCGGTGGGCGCGCAGTTGGGCGTACTTCTCGGCGAAGCCGTCGCGCAGTTCGCTGGTCGCCGGGTCGATCAACTGGCAGTCGCCGAGGTCGATGCCGAGGTCCGCGGCCTTCTTGCGGATCTGGTCGACCGGACCCAGCAGGGTCAGCTCGCACACGCCCCGGCGCAGCAGCACCTCGGCGGCGTGCAGCACGCGCTCCTCGGTGCCCTCCGGCAGCACGACCCGGCGCAGGTCCGAGCGGGCCTGTTCGAGCAGTTGGTGCTCGAACATCATCGGGGTGACCCGGTCGTTGCTCGGCGCGGAGACCCGGCCGAGCAGGTCGGTGGTGTCGACGTACCGCTCGAACAGGCCGAGCGCGGTCTCCGCCTTGCGTGGGGTGGCCGCGTTGAGCTTGCCCTCCAGGGAGAACAGCTGCTCGGCGGTGGGGAAGCTGAGGCCGGGCACCGACAGCACGGGGGTGCCGGGGGCGAGCCGGTCGGCGAGGGTGAGGACCTCCTGGCCGGGCACCTCGTCGAGGGTGAGCACCACCCCGGCGATCGGCGGGGTGCCGGCGCTGTGCGCGGCGAGCGTGCCGACCAGCAGGTCGGCCCGGTCGCCGGGGGTGACGACCATGCAGCCGGGGGTCAGGGCGGCGAGGAAGTTCGGCAGCATCGCGCCGCCGAAGACGAAGCCGAGGGCGTCGCGGGCGAGCCCCGAGTCGTCGCCGAGCAGGATCCTCGCGCCGAGCGCCTGGGAGACCTGGGAGACCGTCGGCGCGGACAGGGCGGGCTCGTCGGGCACGACATAGCAGGGGACCGGCAGCCGGGAGGAGAGCCGGTCGGCTATCAGGTCGCGGTCCTCGCGGGCCACCCGGTTGGTGACCATGGCCAGCACGTCGCAGCCCAGGGTGTCGTAGGCGCGGAAGGCGTTGCGGGTCTCGGCGCGCACGGACTCCTCGGTCTGTCCGCGGCCGCCCACGACCGGGATCACGGAGGCGCCGAACTCGTTGGCCAGGCGCGCGTTGAGCGAGAGCTCGTCCGGCAGCTGGGTGTCCGCGAAGTCGGTGCCCAGGACGAGGACGACGTCGTAGTCGCGGGCCACCGCGTGGAAGCGGTCGACCAGCACGGAGACCAGCTCGTCCGTGCCGCGCTCGGCCTGGAGCGCGGAGGCCTCGTGGTAGTCCAGCCCGTAGACGGTGGCCGGGTCCTGCGCGAGCCGGTAGCGGGCGCGCAGCAGCTCGTAGAGCCGGTCCGGGCGGTCGTGGACGAGCGGACGGAAGACGCCGACCCGGTCCACCTGCCGGGTCAGCAGCTCCATGACTCCCAGCTCGACGACCTGGCGGCCGTCGCCGCGGTCGATACCGGTCACGTACACGCTGCGGGTCACGCGAGCTCTCCGTTTCGTGGCGCCTTGAGTTCTTCAAGATGTTTTGCCTGCTCCGGGCCCGACGTAAAAGCCCTGCGGCTCTCATAAAAATCGCCCACCGAGGTGAGCGGAACCCTCTTGACAGTACCCCTCCTCATAGATATGGCGCCCGTCAAGTGATGACGGCGACGATGCCCCGGAGGACGTGAAACAATCGGAATCGGCTCACCGGCATTCACAGCGAGCAGGAGACACAGCACGATGCGTATCGGAGTTCTCACCGCAGGCGGCGACTGCCCTGGTCTGAACGCAGTGATCCGGTCGGTCGTGCACCGAGCGGTCACCAACTACGGCGACGAGGTCATCGGCTTCGAGGACGGCTACGCCGGGCTGCTCGACGGCCGCTACCGGACCCTCGACCTCAACGCGGTCAGCGGCATCCTCGCCCGCGGCGGCACCATTCTCGGCTCCTCCCGCCTGGAGCGCGACCGCTTCCGCGCGGCCTGCGACAACGCCAAGGAACTCATCGAGAAGAGCGGCTTCGACGCGCTCATCCCGATCGGCGGCGAGGGCACCCTGACCGCGGCGCGCATGCTCTCGGACGCGGGCGTGCCCGTGGTCGGCGTACCGAAGACGATCGACAACGACATCTCCTCCACCGACCGCACCTTCGGCTTCGACACCGCGGTCGGCGTCGCCAGCGAGGCGATGGACCGGCTGAAGACCACCGCCGAGTCCCACCAGCGCGTGATGGTCGTCGAGGTCATGGGCCGGCACGCCGGCTGGATCGCCCTGGAGTCCGGCATGGCGGCCGGCGCCCACGGCATCTGCCTGCCCGAGCGGCCCTTCGACCCCTCCGACCTGGTCAAGATGGTCGAGGAGCGCTTCGCGCGCGGCAAGAAGTTCGCCGTCATATGCGTCGCCGAGGGCGCCCACCCCGCCGACGGCACCATGGACTATGGCAAGGGCGCCATCGACCAGTTCGGCCACGAGCGCTTCCAGGGCATCGGCACCGCCCTCGCCCACGAGCTGGAGCGCCGCCTCGGCAAGGAGGCGAGGCCGGTCATCCTGGGCCACGTCCAGCGCGGCGGCACACCCACCGCCTACGACCGCGTCCTCGCCACCCGCTTCGGCTGGCACGCCGTCGAGGCCGCTCACCGGGGCGAGTTCGGCAACATGACCGCGCTGCGGGGAACCGACGTCGAGATGGTTCCGCTCGCGCAGGCGGTCACCGAGCTGAAGACGGTCCCGAAGGACCGGATAGACGAGGCGGAGTCGGTCTTCTAGGACCAACGCCGTTCAGTTAAGGGCGGGGCCGGGGCGTCAAGTGCTGGTTGTGAGCATGGTGATGTTGATGGCTGCTTTGTAGGTGGTCCGGTCGATGG